>JAFDJI010000815.1 GCA_019307545.1 Deltaproteobacteria bacterium
CAACTACATCCTATCCCTTAACGGAGACGGCGTCGCACTGCTCCAGAGCTGGATCGACAGTCCCGCGGCCAATCACGGCGTCATCATCACCGACTACTCGGAATCCGATTCCGTAACCTTCGACTCTCGGGAGAGCGGCAGCGCCGAGTATCGCCCCAAGCTCACGATCTGGTACCAGAATGCGCTCGAGGTCTGCGGCGACGATAACGTGGACCCCGGCGAGGACTGCGACGACGGCAACAGCGACCCGGGCGACTGCTGCTCCGCCACGTGTCAGTACGAGAGCTTCGGAAGCGCCTGTGACGACGGCGTGGGCTGCACGGAAGGCGACGCCTGCGACGGTGCCGGCACCTGCCAGACCGGAACCCCGAACGACGCGAACTGCGACGACGCGGACGTCTGCACCGGGGTGGAGACCTGCGACTCGGTGCTCGACTGCCAGGCGGGGACGCCGCTGGATCCGGATGACGGGGTCTCGTGCACGGACGACAGCTGCGATCCGGTGACCGGCATCGCCAACGTGGCGAACGACGCGAACTGCGACGACTCGGACGTCTGCACCGGGGTGGAGACCTGCGACGCGCTGCTCGACTGCCAGGCCGGCACGCCGCTGGATCCGGATGACGGGGTCCCCTGCACGGACGACAGCTGCGATCCGGTGACCGGCATCGCCAACGTGGCGAACGACGCGAACTGCGACGACTCGGACGTTTGCACCGGGGTGGAGACCTGCGACGCGCTGCTCGACTGCCAGGCCGGGACGCCGCTGGATCCGGATGACGGGGTCCCCTGCACGGACGACAGCTGCGATCCGGTAACCGGCGTGGCCAACGTGGCGAACGACGCCAACTGCGACGACGCGGACGTCTGCAACGGTGCGGAGACCTGCGACGCGCTGCTCGACTGCCAGGCCGGCACGCCGCTGGACCCGGACGACGGCGTGGCCTGCACCGACGATAGCTGCGATCCGGTGACCGGCGTGGCCAACGTGCCGAACGACGCTTTCTGCGACAACGGTCTGTTCTGCGATGGAGCGGAGAGCTGCGACCTCTTCGCGGACTGTCAGGCGGGCGCGGCCCCATGCGACGACGGAGTGGGCTGTACGCTCGATAGCTGCGACGAGGGCAGCGATTCGTGCTCCTACGTCCCGAGCGACGCGCTCTGCAGCAACGGCTTGTTCTGCGATGGCGTCGAGACATGCGACGCCTTGGCGGACTGTCAAGCGGGAGCGGCCCCGTGCAACGACGGAGTGGGCTGCACGCTCGATAACTGCGACGAGGGCGGCGATTCGTGCTCCTACGTCCCGAGCGACGCGCTCTGCGACGACGCGGACGTCTGCACCGGTGTCGAGACCTGCGACGCGGTGCTCGATTGCCAGGCGGGCACGCCGCTGGATCCGGATGACGGGGTCCTCTGCACGGTCGACAGCTGCGATCCCATCACCGGCATCGCCAACCTGCCGACCGACAGCCTCTGCGACGACAACGACGTCTGCACGGGCACCGAGACCTGCGATGCGGTCGCAGGCTGCCAGGCCGGCACGCCGCTGGATCCGGATGACGGGGTCTCGTGCACGGACGACAGCTGCGATCCGGTGAGCGGCATCGCCAACGTGCCCAACGACGCCCTCTGCGACAACGGCCTGTTCTGCGACGGGGCGGAGACCTGCGACGCCCTGCTCGACTGCCAGGCCGGCACGCCGCCCACGACCGACGACGGCGTGGCCTGCACCGACGACTCGTGCGACGAGGCCGGAGACACCGTCGTCAATAGTCCGAACGACGCGAACTGCGACGACGGGAACGTCTGCACTGCCGACAGCTGCGACGCGGTCACCGGCTGCTTCAACGACCCGATCCCGGCGTGCGGCAGCCAAGCGTTGTCCTCTCACAGCAACGCGCAGGAGAGCAGTACCGTCGACGGCACGAACACGGACACGTTCATTCCCGGCGCGAGTCTGCCGGGCGGCGTCGACCATCTCGTCATCTACAACGCGGGCTTTGGCGGCGCCGGAACTTCCGATGAGGTGGGCGCCCGCATCGAGTTCGGTTCGACCGTCATCGGCCATGCGGCGGACGAGGGTTCGTCGTCCGGAACCCCAGAGGCGGTGCGGATTCACCAGCTCTCGGGCTTCCACGTCATCACCGGAAACGGCACGGACGAGCTGCGGATCAAGCACCAGGTCAGCAGCGGGACGAGCTTCATCAAGGGCAAGGGCATCATCGCCATCCCGCTCGACTCGGTCACGGAGAACAGCGACTACTGGCTGAGCGTGGGCAACGGCGACGCGAACGAGGCGACGAGCGCCGGGGCCTTCGTGAACGTCCGCGACGTGACGTTCAACCTGCCGGACGCCGGGGACTATCTCGTGCTGGCGAGCATGGAGGCCACCATGGCCGGTGGTGCGGCTACTGGCGGTGCTGCCATGCGTCTCCAGCT
>JAFDJI010000816.1 GCA_019307545.1 Deltaproteobacteria bacterium
GACTGGCAGGCCAAGGTGACGTTGAAGGTCCACTACCCCTAGCGCCCCGGGGCCGTGGCTGGCGCTTTTGGTGCTGCGCCTCCGGTGATGTGGTCCGCCCCCGTTGTTTCGAGGGCGGGACTCGGAGTAGACTCGGGACGGGAGGCGACTGGCCCGAACGGGCCAAAAAACCGAATCAAAGGAGGGTGATCATGGCAGGGGGTCTTACCGCTGGTGGGTTGTTCGAGTTGCTGCGTCCGGACCAGATCAACAAGATCAGCGAAGCCTCGGAAAGGGTGAAGTACCACGCTGGGGACATTGTGTACAAACGAGGCGAACCGGCGGAGCACTTCTTCATTCTGCTCTCCGGCCAGGTTGCCTTGCGTCTCCCCGGAAAGGCCGGCGTAAGCGTCATGATCAGCGAGCTGATCAAGGGCGCGATGTTCGGATCGCCCCTATCCCTCACCCGAGACAGCTATGCTCTGACGGCTCAGTGCACGGACGACGCGGAGCTGCTCAAGATCAAGAGTGCCGTCCTCAAGGACCTGATGGATAAGGACCTGGTGATGGGCTACGCCACACAGTCCAGGATCTCCGCGATCTATTTTGAGCGCTACATCGATACGATGAGCAAGCTGCAGGCCGTGGTGATGAACATTCCGATCGAATCGGATTGAGATCGGGACGGGCCCCGGCCCGTTTCTTCGTGAGGGACCTTTACTTGGGCTGCAGTGGGGCGAGCGGCGCGTCGCTGGGGACGCGTGCAATGGGGTACAGCCTGTAGTCGGGGTCCGCGTGGGGGCTGTGGCGGTAGACGAACTCCAGCCGGGACCGGGCGTCCCCCGCCAGCTCGGGATCGGTGCGCACCGCTTCCTCGAACGCTTTCCGCAGCACGGGGTCCTCGGCGAGCATCCGCTCCCCGAGCGGCTCCATGGCGTAGACCTCGAAGTACTCCTTGCGTTCCAGCACCCGCGACAGGAAGCCCCAGGCCAAGAACGAGTCCGGCGCGGTGGGCTCGAGGAGCTGCACCGCGACCAGGGCCGCCGGCTGGTCGAGGGAGAGCCACCAGCTGCCTGCCGGAAAGGTCCGCTCGCCGCGTTCGACGTCCCACTGTTTCACGGTCACCTGTTGCCGGCCCTGGTACGGCTCGCCCTCGAACGCCACGTCCGTCATCCGGAGCATCTCGACCTGCACCGAAACCTCGGCGGGCAGCGCCACCAGCTTCAGGCCATGGGCCTGTAGTCGTTCGACGAGCAGGGGGTACTGTGGTGGGACGAGGTAGCCCGCGGGGTGGGGGAGGTCCTGGAGCAACTGCATGTCGTCGAAGAGGGTGACCTCGACGTCGAGGGGTTCGTCGGTCCAGATCACGTATGGTCTTCCGCCGACTGTTCCCGGCACCACCTCTGATTCGTAGGTCCGCAGCGAGAAGGGCCGACTCTCCTCGGAGCGCTCGACCTGTACCACCACCCGATCCTCCGGCCCACGCCGTCGGGCTGCCACACGCGCGCGCTCGTCTGCCTCCCGTACCGCCGAGACCAGCGCTTCGGGATCGGCCGCGACCGCGTCGAGGATGAACCCCAGGTGGTCGTAGAGCGCCTTCACCCGCGTCTCGTAGGGTTTCAGCGCATGGGCCTCCAGCAGGAGTGCCGACCGGCCGCGCAGGGTCACATAGCTGGTGGAAAAACGGGGGTTGGTCCAACCGCCGACGAAACCGTTCGAGGGATCGGGCCAGTCCTTGGGGAAGATGTAGGGCGCCGTGGGCCGTCCTGCGTCCTCCATCCGCGCGCTGACCCCTTCCAGCAGTGACGCGGTCCAGTCGCGCACCGACGGGGCGGCGCGGGGCCCGAGATCGACCCCGTAGGCGACGTGGTAGCGGTGGTCGATGCCGTCGGTGGTGTGCAGGTCGACGAACAGGTGCGGGTCCCAACCTGCGATCAGCTCCCCTACCATCGCCCGGGACTCGGGCGCGTCGAGCTTCATGTAGTCCCGGTTCAGGTCGAGCCCTGCGGCGTTGGTCCGAAACCCCATCCCCTCGGCGGGCCCGTCCTGGTTGATGCGGCTTTGACCGAGCTTCTCGTGGCCGTCGATGTTGTAGACGGGTACCACCAGCAGCACGGTGTTCTCGTAGACCTCTGCGCGCTTCCCGTGGACCAGGAGGTCCCGCAGCAACATCAGGGAGGCGTCCTTGCCGGCGATCTCGCCGGGGTGGATCCCGTTCTGGACGAGGACGATCGGCTTGCCGGTGGCGCGAGCACGCGCTGGGTCGAACGCGCCGTCGGATGACACCACTGCGACCACCATCTCGCGGCCGAGGCCGGTCCGCCCGAAGGTCTGAAGCTCCAGTGCAGGTGACGCATCGGCCAGCCGCCGCAGGTATCCCAGCGTCTCGTCGTAGGACGGGGTCGAGCGGTACCCCTCGCGCTCCGCATGGGTCGTCCAGTCTTGGTCCACCTC
>JAFDJI010000817.1 GCA_019307545.1 Deltaproteobacteria bacterium
CAGGAACTGGCGGATCGTTCCTCCCGTCACCCGGCGCACGATCTCTCCCAGGATGAACCCGCCGGTGACCGCGTGGTAGGCGAGCCGCCTTCCGGGGGCCGACACCAGGGGCGCATCGCACAGCAACTCCACGATTCGGTCCCAGTCCTTCAACAACTCCAGCACCGCGTAGTCGCTTGGCACCGACGGGATCCCGGCGCGGTGGGTGAGCACGTGGCGGATGGTCACCCACTCCTTGCCGTGCTGTCCGAACTCCGGGATGTAGTCGGCAACCCGGTCCCCCACGTGGAGGAAGCCCCGCTCGTCCAGCATGTGGATCACGATGGCGGTGATCGCCTTCGAGGCGCTGAAGATGCAGAACGGGGTCTCCGGCTTCACGGGTACTTTGGGTGACCCGGCGCTGTCCATGGGGGAGTTTCCGCAGGTGTGTCCGATGGCCCGGTTGAGCACCACCTCGCCGCGACGGCGGATGCACAGCGAGATCGCGGGGTGCAGCCCGGCCTCGTACAGCCGCTCCACCTCCTCCCAGATCAGCTCCACCGCCGCGGGCTCCACCCCGACCGCGGCCGGGTCGACCTCGGTGTGGGGGTCGTACCGGGTGACCTCCCGCGGCGGGAGGCGAAGGGGAATGCGATTCCGCTTCGGCCTGTGGAACAAACACCCTCCGCACACATCCTACCTGCCGAACCTGGTCTCCGTGTTTTTGGGATCTCCACCCTTGTCACCCCTTGCGGGGATGGTTAGTTTCCGCGGCGCTTCTGGCGGAGGTCCGTGGCGGTCATACCAGCCCCTTCGCCCCCGACATTCGGAGTCCAATCCACGGTCACCCTCGACTTGCGGCCCTGCCCGGCCGCCAGGAGAGTTTGTCATGATTGGTCGTACCACTACATTGGTCGCACTCGTGCTTCTGTCGGCTTGCGAGCCGATGGACGCAACCCCCTGTAGCGTCGCTGACGAGGGCCTGTACGCCTGGATGGAGGGTTCCCCCTCCGCAGTGGGCGTGCTCGCATTCCTCAACGACGAAGCCACCACCCTGAGCATCCTGGACTACACAGTCGGCCTGGACATCCGCGCCGCAGAGAACCTCATCCATCACCGCGACGGAGCCGATCAACTGTTCGGCACCGCCGACGACAACCTCTTCGAGTGCATCGCAGAGGTCGACGAAGTGTGGTGGGTAGGCCCTTCCACCCTCGAAACGCTCATCGCCTATGTAGACGGCGACGGCTGGATCCCCGTGGGCGACGACCTGCTGGGCGTCTACGACAACGTGCCTTTCACCGTCAACGAGGCGGACGACACCATCGCCTGGACCAACGAGGTCTCCGTGGAGTTCCTCGACGACGACCTCGACCTGGACCGCCGCGCGGTGGACAGCATCGTCGAGGCCCGGCCCTTGGAGTCGGTGCTGCAACTGTCCGAGCTGTACTACGTGGGCGAGTCTGCACTCATCAAGCTCAAGACGAGCGCGACCAAGTACTGACCACGCCTTCCCGGGTCGGATCCGCAAGGGTTCGGCCCGGGGAGCGACCTCCACACCGGCCCCGGAGCCGAGCCGGGTGGTGGCGCGGTAGGGGTCCAACCCGATAGACCGGCGGCAAACACCGGTACCGAAGTGCCGAGGTGCGAGATGCGCTCCAAGACACCCCTTCTGATCCTGCTCCTTCCCCTCGCCGGCTGTGTGACGGACACCCACCTCACCATCCTGCACACCAACGACTGGCAGAGCCACATGCTCGGCCAGGGCCCGAACCTGGAGTACACCCCAGGCTCCACGGACGACGACGGCACCCTGGGGGGCGTCGCGCGCCTGAAGACCCTGGTGGACGAGATCCGGGCGGGTGCCGACCACCCGGTGCTCCTCTTCGACTCCGGCGACTTCATGGCCGGAGCCCTGTTCCAGATGCTGGTGACCGAGGAGGCCGCGGAGCTCCAGATGATGGAGCACATCGGCTACGACGCCATCACCCTCGGGAACCACGAATTCGACTGGGGGCCCCAGACGGTGGGAGAGATGATCACCACCGCCGACGGCCTCGGCGTGGGGGTACCGATCCTCGCCGCCAACGTGGTCCCCAATCCCGACGACCCCGGCGATGACGCCCTCGCCGCTCACATCGACAGCGGCCGCATCCAGGACTCCATGGTGCTCGAGGTGGGCGAAGACCTGAAGATCGGCCTCTTTGGCGCACTCGGGGACGGCGCACAGCAGGTGACCCCGGGGGTGGCGCCCGCCAGCTTCAGCCCCTTCCTGGAGGCCGCGGGCGAGGCGGTCGCGGAGTTGGAAGCCTCCGAGCCGGACCTGGTCATCGCCCTCAGCCACGCCGGCGTCGAGGAGGACATCGAGCTCGCGCTGGAGGACCTCGGCATCGAGGTCATCTTGGGGGGCCACAGCCACACCGCGCTGGCGGAGCCCATCCAGATGCGCGGG
>JAFDJI010000818.1 GCA_019307545.1 Deltaproteobacteria bacterium
GGGTGACCGTGGGGATTCGGATCTACCCCGGAACGCCGCTGGCCGAGCAGGCCGTCGCCGAGGCGGTGAAGGGCTGGGTGGCGACGAGGCCGAACTGGATCGGATAGGTCGAAACCTCCAATGCGGCGATCGGCCCCATCAGGGTTCGGCCTGCAGACGATCCATCGAGCGGGTAATCACCACGTCCACGCCCTCCTCACCGATGAGATCGCGCAGGAGCACGTCCCCCATCTGCACCGGAGCCCGCACCCGAAGCGTGTGGACGGCGCGTGCCGCCTCCATGATGCGGTCCTTCGGGACCGGCGCGGTCAGCTTCACCGGAACCCGGGCCCAGCGGGCGCCCTCGATCCAGATGGTGGTGGAAAACGTGCGGCGGGGGTCGACGAACTCCTGCCGACCGTACTTCTTGCCGCGCTTGCAGTCGAACCCCTCGACCTCGATCAGCTCGTCGCCCTCGTGCAGCAGTTGAAGGGGGCACCCGACGGGGCAGTTGATGCAGGTGATGGTCGTGGTCTCGGGCATCAGCTCCCCTCCGGAACGATGTCGATGACGAGGCGGTCGCCGTGGAACTTCTCCAGCAGGGCGGGCCGGATCTTCAAGCTGATCATCTCGGCGGGCACCACGAACTTCAGCTTGCGCTCCAGCAACTCGCCCACCCGGAGCCGGGCCGGTTGCATGCGCTGCTTACACCGCATGTAGATCACCTGCATCCGGTCCGGCGAGAGGGTCTTGGGCACGCAGTAGGCGACATTGTTGCCAGCGACCAGGTGGATGGTGTCTCGGGGGCGGCGGATCCCCCTCGCCCACTCACCAGCGAAGGCGCCGCCTCGCAGGGCCTCCTCGGTCACGAAGTCGGCCAGGTCGTGGACGTGGAGCACGTTCCCGCTGGCGAACACCCCCGGGAGGCTGGTCTCCAGGGTGCTGGAGACGATCGGCCCCCCGGTGACCACGTCGAGGTTGGCGCCCATGCTTCGGGTCAGCTCGTTCTCGGGGATGAGGCCGATCGAGAGCAGCAGGGTGTCGCAGTCCACGTCCCAGGACTTGCCGGCAATCGGCTTCAGGTGCTCGTCCACCGGCGACACCGTGACCCCCTCCACCCGGTCGCGCCCGTGGATGTAGGTGACGGTGGTGGAGAGGTGCAGCGGGATGTTGAAGTCGTCCAGGCACTGCACCACGTTGCGGGTCAGGCCGTTGGAGTAGGGCAGGATCTCGAACACCCCGACCACCTCGCAGCCCTCGAGGACCAGGCGGCGCGCCATGATCAGCCCGATGTCTCCGGAGCCGAGGATCGCGATGCGGCGGCCCGGCAGGTACCCCATCATGTTCACGAACTTCTGGGCCAGCCCCGCGGTGTAGATGCCCGAAGGGCGCGTCCCCGGGATGCGGATCGCGCCTCGGGTGCGCTCGCGGCACCCCATGGCCAACACCACCGAGGCGCACTCCACCGTGGTGATGCCCGCCTTTTCGGAGAGGACCCGGACCTCCTTGGTGCCGTCGCTGTCCACGGCGAGCCCGATCGCGTAGCTGTTGGGTGCCAGGTCGACGTCGTGCTCGAGTACCTTGGTGACGAAGCGTTCCCCGTACTCCGGCCCGGTCAACTCCTCCTTGAAGTAGTGGAGCCCGAAGCCCGCGTGGATGCACTGGCGAAGGATGCCGCCCGGCTCCTCGTCGCGCTCCAGGATGAGGACGTCCTCCGCCCCCGCGTCGAGTGCCCCGAGGGCGGCGCCGAGCCCCGCGGGACCGGCTCCGAGGACCACCACGTCGTACTTTCGGTTCATCCGTCCGAACATGGCTCAGTCCTCCTCGTCCGCGGGGGTGTCGAGCATCGGGGTCACCATCCAGGAGCCCCCACCCCGCTTGGTGATCGCGTGGAGCGGCACCCCCTGGCGCTTCGCGAGGAGCTCCATGAGACGGGTGGTGCAGAAGCCACCCTGGCAGCGACCCATCCCGGAGCGGGTGCGGAACTTGAGACCGTCGAGGGTGCGGGCCCCGTGGTCCACCGCCTTGTGGATCTCGGCCTCGGTGACCAACTCGCAGCGGCAGACGATGCGTCCGAAGAGCGGATCGGCCTCGGCCAGCGCCACCCGCTCCTCGTGGGTGCGGTGGGCGAACCGGGGAGGTCCCTCCACCCCCGGGACGAAGTCGTCGCGCAACTCGAGGGCCAGCCCCTGGTCGCGGAGGATGTCGATCACGTACTCCGCGATGGCAGGCGCCGCGGTGAGGCCGGGGGACTGGATGCCGGCGACATTGACGAAGCCCCGTACCGAGGTCGGACCGATGATGAAGTCGCCGGTATTGCTCGCGGCGCGCAGGCCAGCGAACTCGGCGATGGTGTTCCGGGGGTCGAGGGCGGGACAGATCTGCCGGACGAAGCCGAAGGCCATCTCCGAGCCCTCGGCGGTGGTAGCCACGTCATAC
>JAFDJI010000175.1 GCA_019307545.1 Deltaproteobacteria bacterium
GATCAGCACCCGCAGGTAGTCCGGCCCTGCGAAGGTCGCGACGGGTCCGCTGCTGGCACGCAGCGCATCGCCCAGGGCTCCGGTGGAAAGGGAGCTTGCCAACCGGGCGTACGACTGGGGAGATGGGGGAGCCGCGAGCTGAGCGGGGCGAACGGTCCGTTCCAGCCAGTCCGATGCCACCCCTTCTCGTGCCTGCGCGAGCAGCGCGTCGGCGAGATCGAAGGAGGCCTCCCGGCCCGGCGGCGGGAGCTGCGGCGGTTCGTGCAGTCCGGTGGACTCGTGTTCGCCACCCTCGCTGGCGTCAGCGGGGGGAGCCAACACCAACAGGGCGGCGATCAGGCCGAAATATGCCCGAAACATCCCGGGCACGGCCAGGAAACGCCTATTCCAGGCTAGCAGGAACCTTCCACCGGGTAGGTGATCACCACGGTGAGGCCGGGCCCAGGGATGGTCTGACCGTGGAACACCACGGTGTTGGTCTGCCAGTTGTAGGTCCAGCCGTTCGCACCCAGGGGATCGTAGGATACCGAGTTGCCGTCGACCGTGACCCGGATTCCCACGGCGCCGGTGGCGGGGGTGCCCGAGAGCGGGAACTCGGTCTGCAGGCCGGCGGCGGTGAACGACAGCCACTGCATCACCTCGTCGAAGTCGAGGTCGCACAGCGGAGTGCGGAGGCCACCGGTTTCGTCGATCACGTCGATGAGCTTGGGGACCGACATGGGATCGACACAGCCGTTCGGGTCAAAGAGGTTCTGACCCGAGGGGACGAGCCCGGACACCGTGGTCATGTCCGGGTCGAGCTTGTACGCGTCCATCCAAGAGACGTACTGGCTCGCGCTCATGGAGCTCTGGTCGTCCTCGTCGCCCACGACGATCACCGCCAGATTGGCGCCCTGCCGCACCAGCCCTTGGGAAAGCGCGTACCCGGGGCTCTCCAGGGCTGCGTAGGCGGCGCCGAGCGCCTTTTCGTTGGCCGAGCCCGTCGCGTCGGGCTCCACCGCGTCATCGAAGGCCTGGACGATGTCGGACTGGGACATGGTGGCGGACGCCATCACCAGGGTGGGCCCCTGGAGGCGGCCCTGCATGGTGGGGTCGTCCATGTCGGTCGTGGTGACGCCGATCTGGTAGTCGAGTCCCAGGGTCACGAAGTTGCCGATGAAGTCGTCGAAGGCGAGTTCAAGGTCGGTGACCGTGTCGGACATCGAGCAGGAGTTGTCGAGCACCCACAGCACGTCCACCTTCGTCGGGGTGGACTGGTCGAAGATGTCTTCGTTGGTGGGGTTGTCGCCGCCCTCACCGGACATGTCGACGGCCACCAACTCCTCGTCGGGGTCGTTGGAGAGAACCTCGATTTCGGCAAGGTACTCGATGGTCGTCCCGGCGATGAACTCGACGCTCGCCTCCATGGCGTCGCCTGGCGCGAGGGTCCTGGGGGCCGCGGTGAGGGTGTAGGCGCTGCCGTCGCCGGCGAGGCGGATCTCCTCGACCTCCAGGTCTTCCTCGCCCACGTTGCTGATGGTGACCGTCTTAGCGGCGGACGGACAACCCGGGAGCTTCACGCCCCACGACAGCGATAGGGGGTCGACCTTGATGTCGGGAGCCGGACCGATGGGCGGGTTCACATCGTCCGGATTGCCGTCGATGTCGTACTCCGTGCATCCGACCAGCAGGGCAAGGGAGATCAGTACGATACATCGCATTGGCACTCCAACACAGCTGAGCGGGGCTGTATACCATATGGAACCGTCAACCCGCTGCTAAAACCTGTAGATCTGCTTCGATACCGGGTTTACGGTCCCGCTAAGGGGGGCCTCAGCGATGTGGGGCTGTCGCGCCGTGATTCGCAGCCCGGTCGTGGGTTGCTACATTGGGGCTACAGGCTGCAGGCTTCGGGCTACTGGATGCCGGTTCGCAGCTGATTCCCGAAGCGTGAAGCCCGAAGCCCGTAGCCCTGCATCGGCCTCCTGTGCTCTACTTCCCGACTACCTGCAGGGAGGTTGCGGTGGCACACCGGTTGGTGGAGCAGGTGCGCCAGGCAGGCGTGGTCGGAGCGGGCGGAGCGGGGTTTCCCACCCACGTGAAGCTGCAGGCCAGCGTCGACACCTACATCGCGAACGCCGCAGAGTGCGAGCCGCTCCTGTACAAGGACCAGGAGTTGATGCGCACCCAGGCCGAACGCATGGTCCAGGGCCTGCGCCTCGGGATGGAGGCCACCGGCGCGACGCGGGGCGTGATCGCGATCAAGGCCAAGTACAAGGACGCTATCGCGGCCCTCGGCGCCCACATGGGCAGTGACCTCGAGTTCCACTTCTTCGACAGCTTCTACCCGGCCGGAGACGAGTACATCGTGGTGTACGACGTCACCGGGCGGCTCATCCCGGTTCCGGGCATCCCCCTGAACGTCGGATGTGTGGTCAACAACGTCGAGACCCTCATCAACGTGGCCAATGCCGCGGAGGGTCGACCGGTCACCCACACCACCCTCACCGTCGCCGGTGCGGTGCGGGAACCGGCCTCCCTGACGGTGCCCGTCGGGGTGACTGCCCGCGAGGTGGTGGACCTTGCGGGTGGACCCACCGTTCCCGACGTAGCCCTGCTCGACGGCGGCGCCATGATGGGCAAGCTGGTGGAGCTGGATGCCTTGGTGACCAAGGCCAGCGGCGGGTACATCGTGCTCCCCCGGGAGCACCACCTCGTCCGGCGGCGCAGCCGCACCGAGCAGGCGAAGGTGTCCATCGCCCGCTCCGCGTGCGACCAGTGCTCGTACTGCACCGAGTTCTGCCCGCGGTTCCTGCTCGGGTACGCGATCGAGCCCCACAAGGTGATGCGCTCGGTGGGGTTCGCCGGCGAGGCCGAGGCCGGGTGGGCCCAACTCGGGCTCCAGTGCTGCGAGTGCAACCTGTGCTCGCTGTACGCCTGCCCCGAGGACCTGCCGGTGATGGACATGTGCGTCCGTTCCAAGCAGATCTGGCGCCAGATCGAGCCCCGCCCCGACCCGCTGCCTCCGACCGGACGCGCCCACCCGATGCGGGACCACCGGCGGGTCCCGATCTCGCGCCTGGTACAGCGCCTCGGGCTGGTCGAGTGGGACGTGCACGCGCCGCTGGTGGACCGCGTGCTCACCCCCGAGGTCGTGCGGCTCAAGCTCTCCCAGCACCTCGGCGCCCCCGCGGTTCCGGTGGTGGCCGTCGCGGACCGGGTGAGCGAGGGTCAGCTCGTGGCCGCGATCCCGGAGGGCAAGCTCGGCGCCAATATCCACGCGAGTATTTCCGGGCGCGTGGCCTTCATCGACGACACCAGCATCCACATCCAGAGGTGACCCATGAGTTGGAGGAGCTTCGACGAACCGCCCCCGCCCGCCCTGGGGCTCATCGAGCTGTCGAGCATCGCCCGCGGGATGCACGCCACCGACGCCATGCTCAAGGTGGCAGAGGTCGAGCTGGTCCTGTCCCGCACCATCTGCTCGGGGAAGTACATGGTGCTGGTCGCGGGCGAGCAGCACGAGGTCGAGGCGAGCGTCGCCGCCGGGCTGGAGATCGCCGCGGAGACCGCGGTGGACCACGTGCTCATCCCCAACGTGCACCCCGACGTGTACCCGGCCATCTCCGCCACCGGATCGCTCTCCCAGGAGGAAGCCATCGGCATCCTCGAGTCCTTCTCGGTGGCCTCCCTGGTGGAGGCGATCGATCGGGTTGCCAAGGAGGCACAGGTGGAGCTGGTCCAGTGTCGGCTGGCCATGGCGCTGGGGGGGAAAGCCTACCTGGTGTTCACCGGCGACGTGGACGCGGTGGGGTACTCCATGGAGGCCGGCGCCGCGGTGGTCGAGGCGCGGGGATTGCTGGTGAACAAGGTCATCATTCCCGATCCACGTCCGGAGCTGTTCCAGACCTTCATCTAGTCCTCTTTGCCAGGGTCCTCACAGCATGACGCGCATCCCGATCGTCGGCGGAAACTGGAAGAAGCACCTCGACCTGCAGGGCGGCCTCGGCCTGGCCTCCGGGCTGCGAAATCGCATTGGGTCTCACCGGGCCACCCAGGTGGTGGTGTACCCCCCGTACCCACTGTTGCACCCGGTATTCGCGAAGCTGCGGGACTCCGCGATCCGGGTCGGCGCGCAGGACCTGCACCCCGGACCCGAAGGTGCCTACACCGGCGCCGTCTCCGCGAAGATGCTCCGGTCGGTCGGTTGCACCAGCGTGCTGGTCGGGCACTCCGAGCGCCGCAGTGTCTTCGGGGACAGCGACCACCTGGTGGCGGAGAAACTGTCCGCCGCCCTGGACGCTGGGCTCGACCCGGTTCTGTGCGTGGGGGAGACCCTGGACGAGCGCCAGGCATCCCGCACCTTCGAGGTGCTGGCACGCCAACTCGAGGTCGCGCTCTCCGGGCGGCGCGCCGCGGATCTCGGCCGGCTGGTGCTCGCCTATGAGCCGGTGTGGGCCATCGGCACCGGCGTTACCGCCACCCCGGAGCAGGCCCAGGAGGTGCACGCCTGGATCCGGGGTCGGATCGGGTCCCTGTTCGGGCCCGCCTTCGCTGGAGGCCTACGGATCCAGTACGGCGGCAGCGTCAAGCCGGGCAACGCGGCGGGACTCATCACCCAGGCGGATATCGATGGGGCGTTGGTGGGCGGCGCGAGCCTAGACGCCGCCTCTTTCGTCGGGATCGTCCACGCCTGCTCCCGGGGCTAGCCATGCGTAGGCCCCCCGAACGCCAGCTTCGCAACCAACTCATCGAGTTCGGGCGGCGCTGCTACGAGCGGCGGTTGCTGGTGGGGATGGACGGCAACCTCTCGGTGCGGCTCACCGAGGAGTTGATCCTGTGCACCCGGACGGGGTGTCACAAGGGCATGCTCACCGACGACGACCTGGTCCTGATCGATCGCAGGGGAAACAAGGTCCGGGGGCAGGGGGAGTCCACCTCCGAGACGGCGATGCACCTGGCCTGCTACCGGGAGCGAGCAGACGTTGAGGCCGTGATCCACGCCCATCCGCCGATGTGCGTCGCGTTCTCCCTCGCTGGGGTTTCCATGGCCCGATGCGTCTTGCCGGAGGTGGTGTTGACCCTGGGCACCATCCCCACGCTCACCTACGAGACCACCGGCACCTCGGCCCTGGCCGAGCGGGTCGCGGAGGCGGTGCGGCGCTTCGATGCCATGGTGCTCGACCACCACGGGGCGGTGTGCGTCGGTCCCAGCCTGCTGGACGCGTTCTGCAAGCTGGAGACCATGGAGCACGTGGCCCACATCATGAAGGCCGCCCGCGATCTGGGGGGCGTCCGGGACCTGCCGCCCGAGGAGTCGGAACGGCTGCGCCGGACGGGATTGCTTCGCTACGGCGGCCCCCCCGAGGCGGTGGCGATGGTGGACCAACCGGGGGCGGATCTGCCGGAGGTGTGCCGCAGCTGCTCGGGATGCGGCAACCCCTCGGCGGAGGGGCTGGTGCCCGAGGCGGGCTTCACCGTGGCCCGTGTCACCCACGCGTCGCCTATACTCGCCCGCGTCGACGGGAGTGGAAGGTAATGGTGTCACACCGGGTAGCGCTTGCCTCCGATCACGGCGGCTACCTTCTGAAGGAGGCGCTGGAGCGCTACCTTTCGGGCAAGGGCGTCTCTGTCCTCGACCTCGGCACCCACTCCACCGAGTCCTGCGACTACCCGGTCTTCGCGCGCAAGGCGGCGGAAGCGGTTGCGAGTGGACAGGCGCAACGCGCCGTGGTGATCGACGGCGCCGGGATCGGATCGTGCATGGTGGCGAACAAGATCGGGGGTGTTCGCGCTGGGATGGCCTTCGACGTGGCCACGGCGAGGAACGCCCGGGAGCACAACGACGCCAACGTCCTCACCCTGGGCGCGAGCTACCTCAGCGAGGCGGATGCGCGCGCCATCGTAGACGTGTTCCTGACCACGGAGTGTACAGTGGACCGCCACCGTCGGCGTGTCAGGATGATCGACGCGCTCGAAGGCAACCGCCCCGGGAGGGCATTGGGCATGGCTTCGGGTTCGAGCGACTACGAACGGCTCGTCGGGCAGATCACCAAGGTGTTGACGGCCAACCCGGGGATGCTGGGGGGCCTGCTCAGCACCCCAAAGGATGGCGCGGCGGAGGCCGTATGCGTCACCTGCACCACCTGCACCGGGCACTGCGCTTCCCAAGCGCCGGACTCGGTCCGGTCCCTGGTCGAAAATGCGCCCGGGTCGCGGGTCAGCAGCCATCTCGGCGTGGCCGGCGTCCCCAAGGATGTCGCTCGCCTCATCGACCACACCCTGCTGCGGGCGGACGCCACCTACGACGAGATCGACCAACTCTGCGACGAGGCCCGCGAGTACGGCTTCGCTTCGGTGTGCGTCAACCCCATCTACGTGAAGCGGTGTGCGGAGCGCCTCAGGGGGGCTTCCTCCGTAGTGTGCACGGTGATCGGGTTCCCTCTGGGCGCCACCCCCAAGGAGGTCAAGGCGCTCGAGGCGCGGCGAGCCCTCCGCGACGGCGCCAAGGAGCTGGACATGGTGATCGCGATCGGCGCGCTCAAGTCCGGCGACCACCAGGCCGTGTTCGACGACATCCGGCTGGTGCGGGAGGTGGCCGGCGACAGCGGGGCGCTCCTCAAGGTGATCATCGAGACCGCGCTCCTCACCGACGAGGAGAAGATCGCGGCCAGCCTGTTGTCCCGCCGCGCGCGGGCGGACTTCGTGAAGACCTCCACCGGGTTCTCCAAGTCAGGCGCCACCGCGCACGACGTGGCGCTGATGGCCCGGGCGGTGGACCACAAGTTGGGGGTGAAGGCGTCGGGCGGCGTGAAGAACGCGGCGGACGCTGGGGAGATGATCCTGGCTGGCGCCACGCGGATCGGCGCCTCGGTCGGCTTGAAGATCGTCCAAGAGGTCCGGAAGAGTGCCTAGAGGTTTGTTTTGATGTGCTCCGAACACTGTTTTTCCATTCGGGAGGAAAGCGATGGCTGAAGCATTGGGCATGATCGAGTGCCGCTCATTCGCAGCGGTGGTGGAAGCGTCGGACGCCATGGTGAAGGCTGCCAAGGTAGAGCTGGTTCAGTACGAGAAGACCGGCGGCGGCTACGTCACCGCCGTGGTCCG
>JAFDJI010000819.1 GCA_019307545.1 Deltaproteobacteria bacterium
CCGAGGACTCGGAGCGCTTCCACTACTGGTCCTCCAGGGAGCGCGACCCAGAGGGACGCCTCGTCGAAGTGCTCCACCGCACCGACCTGGACACGGGGTCGGATGCATCAATGCCCCTGGGTTCGGAGCAGCCCAATTGGCTGCTCGACTTCCGCACCGGCACCGCGTTGGTGTTCGAGTACGGGGGGGAGGTCACCGCGTGGCGGTTTGCGGAGCGGTAGGAGCGGGTCTCGGAGGCGTGGTGCGCGCATCCTCTGTCGGCGTGTGGTTTGGCCTGCTCGTGCTCCTGCTGGTTGCAGGACCGGCCCATGGTCAGGAGCCGGCGGATCCCGCCCTCGAAGCGGCGCGGGAGCGGTTGGACGAGGAGGGAATGGACCTGGTACGGGTCACGAGATCCCGAGCGCTCCCGTGCTGGTCTCGGGGTTTACGTCGGGGTGCCCATGGAGGTCTCCCGGATGATTCGTGAGGCCGAGGAGCAGCGGTCGGGGTTCGTCCTCTACCCACGGTTCGAGATCGACGAGCTGGAGATCGGCACCGATCCCCACGGCCCGAACGACCGCCTGCTCCTGCCGCCCCCGCCTCAGGTGTTCTCCACGACCCCCAGGATCGCTGCCGCCAGTTCCTCCGGGACCTCTTCCTGCAGGAAGTGTCCAGCCTGGGGTTCCACCACCTGAGCCTGGGGTATTCCTTCTCTCAGGCGACGCAGAGCACGACCCAGGATCGGGTCTCGGGACCCCCACACCAGGGCGGCCGGCCCGCGGAAACCCTCCACCCAGGCGCCGACCTCGTCGAGCACGGCGGCCGAGGGGTGGTCCTCGCCATCCGGCACCATCCGGGCCAGCCCGAGCGGGGCCGCCCGATCCCGGATTCGGCGCAGCGGCCAGCGATAGGCGCGCTTCTCCGCGCGACCGATGCTGCTCCGGTCGCCCTGCACGCGGTCGAGCACCGGTAGGGGGAAGTTGAGGCCTCGGAACACCAGGTCGCTCACCACCGGCAGCTGGGAGAACCGATGGAAGCCCTTGGTCCGAAAAGGCCGGCGTGGTGGGAGCACTGCGGTGTTGGCGAACACCACCCCGTGCACCCGGTCCGGCTCGCGCGCTCCGACGCCCGCCGCCACCGGGCCTCCCCAGTCCTGGCCCACGACGGTGAGGTCACGCAGGTCGAGGGCCCGCACCAGGGCACGGATCGTCTCCAGGTGCATCTCCAGTTGGTGGGCTGCCGGTCTGCGCGGCTTGTCGGACAGGCCGAGCCCCACGAGATCGGGCGCGATCACCCGCACCCCGGGCGTCACCTGGTGGATCACCTTTCGCCACAGATAGCACCAGGTCGGGTTTCCGTGGACCAGGAGCACCGGCGGCCCGTTGCCCTCGTCCACGAAGTGCACCCGGACCCCGTCGATGACCGCCATTCTGCGGCGAAAGGGCAGTTCGACCGCCAGCCAGCTCGGCAGGGGTGGGGCCTCCTCGAAGGTCGCGTCCATCCCGGCCAATGTACAGCAACCCCGCATTCCGCAGGTCTTCAATGCTGGTTCGGGGCTTCGAAGGGGTTGTTTCCCTCCGGCTTCCGCACGGGCGCGGACGAACCCTCGCGCCGCCGAGCTGCGCGGTCTCCCCACTCGACGACCTGGGCGCGGAACGCGCCCGCCATGGAGGGGTCGTCGAACACCTGGTCCGGCACGATGAAGGCCGAGTGCTCTCCGACCATGAGGAACGTACGGGCACGGTGGTGGATGACGTCGGTCACCTGGCTCCACGGCAGAGAGGCCTCTCCCTGGTCGGTGTGGCCGTACAGTCCATCGGGTCCGATATGCAGCTCCTTGTCCTCCAGGGAGTACTGACGTGGCCTGCGGCGTACCCGACGTCGTGCCGTCAGGGTCGTGATAGCGCCCCCCCAAACCGAGAAGGTGCCCGCCACGATAGCGAAGAGCGCAAACCCGCCAAAGGGAGCGACTTCCCTCGCATTGTCCCCGAACAGGAGCACGAGGGTACCCCCACACGTGCTGAGGCCCAGGATGACCAGGGCGAGGAGGGGAAGCAGCCACTTGTGGGGGCGTCGCTCCCACTGCACGTAGTGGACGAAGGCCACATAATCCCGGATGTCGTTCCGAAATCGCAGGTGCATCGTCTCCGGATTGCGAACCAGGTCCGAAGGCGCTTCGGCATCGGGCGCCGGGCCCTCCCGCTTCTGGACCTCGTGCAACCAGGTACGGATGGTCTTCACGAAGCGGGCTTCGTCCTCCTTGCCGCCCAGGGCCGTCCTGGGGATGGGCAGGCCCGAGGCGGGGGAGAGCTTGAGTAGGAGATAGCGGCGCCCAAGCACGATGGCGTCGACCCGCGTCCACCTCGACCTGGAATGGCTGTCACCCACGTCGACGCGAAAGCCTTCAGGGCCGAAGGACATCTCGCGCCGGCCCTCCGGGTACAGTTCGGGGCGCTTTTGTACGGTCGTTCGGACCCGCGCCACCACCAACTCCCGAAGGATCACGACAAACAGCAACGCCACCCCGAAACCCACGCCGAGCCACACCCAGAAACCATCGTGGGGGCCGAAGAGGAGTTGCGAGAGGAGGGCGGCGACCACC
>JAFDJI010000820.1 GCA_019307545.1 Deltaproteobacteria bacterium
TGGACCACGCCGGTGGACACCCTGATCCGCTCCGGGGATGGCGAGGATCTCTTCCTCGTCTCCAACACGCCCCTCCCTCGAACGCGGACCCGCAGCCGGTTGCACGGCCTGAAGAGCTTGGAGGGCCCCCCACAGCGGTCCCTGGTCCTCTCGGGGTCCCCCTACGACCAGGGGTTCGAGCACGGCTACCTGCTGGGCGAGGAGATCATGGCGGTGCTCAACGACGTCATCGTCCCCTTCTACAACGATCACCTCACGGAGGAGGTCACCCTGGCCGGAGGCGCCACGGGCTACCAGGCCGCGCGCGCCCTGACGACGCTGTTCGACTACAGCGGCGAGTTCGCGGTGTACCTCGAGGAGTTGGGGGGCATCGTCGATGGAGTCCAAGCCAACCCCCTCACCAACGGCCTGGTGTTCGACGACGCCTACGAGGAGCCCATGGCGTTGGCCGACATCATGGCCATGCAGTTGGTGGACGACCTGTGGGGAACCGGCTGCAAGTCCGCCGCGGTCTGGCCTGTGGGGCCATCGGGGGTCGATGGGATCTACCACCTCTCGATCATCGACTGGCTGTCGTCCCTGGGGCGGTACAACCTGATCGTGGCCTATGACAACGAAGCGGACCCCGACAGGATGAGCTGGATCGGAACCAGTTGGTCCGGAAACACCGGCGGTTTCATGATCGGCCTCAACGAGATCGCGGGCGTCTATTCCTACGTCTCCAGCGGCGGCGAGCTCAGGTCCTGTCCAGACACCATCGAGAACTGCATCGACACCCGCCTCGCCGCGCTCTCCGGCCTGACGATCCACTCCAACGCCTTCGTGACCCGCCGGGTGATCGAGCGCGCCACCGACGTCGACGTTGCCCACGGGATGCTGGTCGGCGAGGAGACCATGACCGTGTCCGGGTTCACCGGGACCTCGCCCCCACAGATGGGCGCGACCCGGGCCGCGGTGTTCGAGTACGTGTACCCCGGCATCGAGACCCTCTGGTCTGCCACCTACGATTTCTTCGACACCGATGCGGACCCGAACCTGGAGGAGCGCCTGGCGGCGGACGATCCGAACGTAGGAGGCCTGCCGATCCTGGTCTCGACCGCCTACATGAACAAGATCTACGAGCCGAAGGTGGGCTCGAAGTGGGGACCGGTCTACGGTCCGCTCCGGGATGAGTTGGTGGCCGCCTACCCCAACATCGACGCCCCCACGATCACGGCAATCATCGAGGATCCCACACACGATCCGCTGTTCTACTTCCCGGATCTCACCATCCAACTCACCGTCGTAGAGCCCTTCGTCGGCATGGGCAACAACATGAGCATCATCGAGGTGCTCTTCGCCACCGAGGACGGGCCTCACGTGTTCCACGAGAACGCGAGCCGCGGTCGGTACACCTGGGATGATGTGTTCTTCGGGCAGAGCACCCGGTAGCCTCCAACGTGGTAGGTACTCCGCCCCGGGCGCGAGGCCCGGAGCCCCCCTGGAGGAAGCCATGGCCTGGTTCGAGGGCACCCACACCGAGGCTGTCACTGTCGGCAGCGATCTCGCGCGCGTGCAGACGCACTTCTCCGACCTGGAGGCCATCATCCGCCACTCGAGCGATGTGGCGTCGGCCCAGACCGAGGGCGACGTGGTCCACTTCGTCCTCGAGCCCCAGGATCACGGGATCGCCAAGTTCGAGGGCAGGTACAGCTGCCGCTACCAAGTGGGTGAGGACGGGGCGGTCCGCTGGGAAACCCTCGGTGAGGGCAACACCGACCAGTCCGGGGAGGCCCTGTTCACCACCCTTCCGGAGGGAGGAACCCGTATCGACTACCGCGAGACGGTGAAGATCGACCTCGATGTCCCAAAGATGATGGCGCCGGTGCTGAAGCCGCTGATCAGCCAGGTGCTGGCACACGCGATCAAGGGGTACCTGCGTCGTATGGTAGGTGACCTCGAGGCGTGACGCCCGGGGATGGGGAGGTCGCATGCTCACGCATCAGATGGTCCGCCGCGCGTTGGAAAGAGTGGACGGCGCCTTCCAGATGCACGCAAAGGGCCTGACCAGCGTGTTGGTGCTCGCGGTGACCGTGCGAGCCCAGGCCGATGGGCTCCGCGAATTCGAGCCAAACGCGGCCATTGCCCTGGCGGGGCTTGCGGACGAAATCGAGGCGGCCGAGCAGCAGCCCGAGAAGCCGAAGCAGGTGATCTACGAGCTTCGCAAGCGTTTCGACGCGTGGCAGAAGGACACCCTTGCCGTGGTCAAAGCCGAGAGCCGGCGCCAAGAAGAGGCGGCCACAGCAGCGAAGGCCGCCGAGCGAGCCGATCTACTGGCGCGTGCCGGGGGGGGGACGGCCCAGCAGTCGAAGCCCCCTCCCCCGTCCCCCGCCCAGGACAAGGCGCTGGCCGACGCCCTTGCCGAGGTGCAG
>JAFDJI010000176.1 GCA_019307545.1 Deltaproteobacteria bacterium
CCGGCACCGGGTCAGGGCACCACCCCCCATACGCCCGCGGGCCACCCCCCGGTGCGCGGATCGGCACCACCAGCGAGGTGGTCTCCCTCCACCAAGACCACCTGCACGGATGAGAATCCATCCCGCTCGGTGAGGGTGTGGCCACGCGCCTCGAGGGCCCGCTGCACATCCGCGGGAAACCCGGGCTCGAGGAAGAGCTGGTCGGGCACCCACTGGTGGTGGAAGCGTGGGGCCGCCACCGCCTCCTGGGGGTCGAGACCGAACTCTACCACGTCGAGGAACACCTGCAACACCGCGGAGATGATGAAGCTGCCGCCAGAAGCACCCAAGGCCATCACGACCTCACCCTCGGGATCCAGGACCACGGTGGGGGTCATGGACGACAGCGGACGCTTCCCGGGGGCAACCGCGTTGGCCTCGCTGCCCACGAGCCCGTAGGCGTTGGGTACCCCAGGGGCGCTGGCGAAGTCGTCCATCTCGTTGTTGAGGACGATCCCCAATGGCCCCACCACCAACCCGGAGCCGAAGCTGGTGTTGATGGTGGTGGTCAGCGCCACCGCCCGCCCCTGCGCGTCCACGACCGAGATGTGCTGGGTCCCGGCGTCCCGATGAGGCGCGATGGGCTCTCCGTAATGGTCGGGACCAAAGGTACGACCCGGCCAGATGGCCCGCTGCACCTCCCCGATCCGCTCCTTCGACAGCAGGCGCTCCACCGGGACCTCCACGAAGTCCGGGTCCCCCAGGAAGCGGGCGCGATCCGCGAAGACGTGCTTCATGGTCTCGGTGAGGAGGTGCACGTAGTCCGAGGAGTTGTGGCCGAGGGCCTTCAGATCGTACCTCTCGAGCACCTGGAGCATCTGCCCAAGGGCCACGCCCCCCGAGGAGGGGGGGGACATCCCAATCACCGTGTACCCGCGGTACTGGACGATCACCGGCTTCCGAGGCGTCGAGGCATACCGCTCGAGGTCCTCGGCGGTGATCGCCCCGCCGGCCTCGCCGACGGCTTCCACCAGCGCAGCGGCGCCCGGCCCCTCGTAGAAGAACCCGCCTCGACTGGAGGCCCACCTCTTCAAGGTCTTCGCCAAGGTGGCGCGACGAACGCGCTCTCCCGGCCGGGGCAACGCGTCGCCGATCCCCAGGAGGGCTCCCACCCCCTCGTGGGGCGTGCGCTCGAGGGCGGCGTGCAGATGGCGTCCCACGGGGAATCCCCTGCTTGCAAGCTCGATGGCGGGCGCAGCGACGACCGAGGGGGGCAGACTCCCGTGGGCAGCGAGGAGGTCCGCCAGACCCCGGGGCTCGCCGGGAACGGCTACTGCCCGACCCCCCACCCGGGAGGCAGTGGGATCCACCACCCCATCTTCAGTGCGGAACATGTCACGGTACGCCGCCGCAGGCGCCACCTCGCGGAAGTCGAGCGCAGCCCGCTCCGACCGATCCACCCAGATCGCGAAACCACCACCCCCGAGCCCGCTCGAGGAGGGTTGCACCACACCCGCCGCCAAGGCCGTCGCCACCGCTGCATCGGCGGCGTTCCCTCCACGCCGCAGCACCGATGCGCCGGCTTCCGACGCGAGGGCGTGACTGGAGGAGACCATCGCGTCGCCACGCTCGGGAATCGGCGCGGCTGCAAGCGCCACCCAAGCCGCGACGAGAAACCCGAGTGCGAGGACCACGGAGGGCCGCAGAACCATGGAATCTCCGAGTCCAGGGGAACCTTTCCGGACGGGTCATGGCCTGATCCTGGTGTGACTGCAAACGGCCGATGATAAGTTGGGCCGGCGGAGGCAGCTTGAAGCACTCCTGGGGTTACGCCAGCGACCAGCGACTGCGCGACGAAAATCAGGACAGCCACGGCGTGTTTGCGTTCGACGACTTCACGCTGGCGCTGGTGTGCGACGGAATGGGCGGGCATGTCGGGGGTGCTGAGGCCTCCGCGATAGCCGTGCGTGCCATCTGGGAGGCCATGACCGACCTCCAGGGGCGTCCCGTCGGCCCCTCGCTCCAAAAAGCGATCCTCAAGGCGAACGAGGCCATCTACAACGCCTCCAGGAAGCACCGTCGGTACATGGGCATGGGCACCACCGTGGTGGCAGTGGCGCTCGAGGGCAATGTCGCGCACATCGCCCACGTGGGCGATTCGCGGCTGTACGCCATCCGCGACGGGATGGCGCACCTCCTCACCCGCGACCACACCATGGTGAACCTCTTCGTGGAAGCAGAGCTGCTGAGCCCCGAAGATGCTGCCGCCCACCCCGAAGCCCACGTCCTCGCCCGTTCCCTGGGCGTGGAGCCCACAGTAGAGATCGACCTGCAGGACCCGCTGGAGTTGGAGTCTGGTGACCTGCTGCTGATGTGCTCGGATGGGGTCCACGGCCCGCTCGAGGACGAACAGATCGGGGGGGTGGAGTGGAACGACCTGCCTCGCGGATGTGAACAGGTCGTACAGCTCATCCGGGACGAGGACGGAGACGACAACGCCACCCTGGTGGTGATCGGCCTGGACATCGCCGGCAGCCCCGACGTTCCCCCTACGCCACCCCCACAGTTGGTCGACCTCGATCGGAAGGAGCAGCAGGCCGAAGAGGAGGACGAGTCCGCGGCCGCGCGCCGCGAGCGCAACGAACCGAAGCCCCCCATGCTCTACGACGAGGCACAACTCCAGGTCTCGGAGGCGGAGGGGGCAGGCGCCGCAGCCGCCATCGCGCTGGATCTCGAACCCGTCCCCGACGAGCCGGCAGTTCAGCCGCTGGTGGAGGAACCCCTCGTCGTGGAGGACGAGGTCGCCCAGACCGAGGGCGGCGCCGTGGCCACCGTCCTCGCAAAGGCCCAGCGACCCACCTCCCAGCGTGCCATCTTGCTCGGTGGGGCGGTCCTCCTGGTATTGATCGGCGGCCTTGTCGTGGTGGCCTCCCGGCAGGTCCAGACCGATCGAGCCTTGCCGGAAGGGGATCCCGGTGAGGTGGAGGTGACCTTCCTCACCCCCGAGCCCGTCGATGTCGTCCCCCAGCCCGAGCCCGTCGAGATTCCCGCAGACACCGAGGCGGAGCAACCCGCGGTGGTGGAGGCAGTGGAGCCGTCCCCACCCGTGGAGGAGGGCGGCTTCTACTTCGACCCTGACCTCCCCAGCCTCAAGAGACGCTACTCGCACCGAGCCAGCCGGTCCTGGGGACCGCCTCCCTATGGCACCGGCCAGCTCATGATCGCCCAGGCGGTCAAGGATGGGCGGTGCGCCGAGGCGCTGGTCGCCACGATGGAGGCCATGTCGGACAGCGTGGACTATGGCGACATGTACAAGGAGGTCTGGCTCTGCTTCAACGTGGTCCACCACCAGCCCCTCGCCAGTGCCACAGCCGAGACGCCAGAGGGATTCGGAGCGCTCCTTCCCCACTTCGAGGGAAAGCCCCAGCCGGACTCGCGGTGGCCCGCCTGGTACCTGCCCGCGACCAGCGGCATCGAGTTCCGCCTGGACAAGTACATGGGCTCGGGCGAGGTGGACCTGTTCGCGGAGGCCATGCTCGACCAGTACGGCGCCGAGCGTCTGGCAGACGAGCTTCTGCGCGACATCCTCTTGGAGGCCCAGGCGGCGGTCTCCCTGTCCCGACTGGAAGATCCGAGTCCCCTCCATGTCCAGTGGTGGGCACGCCGGGTCTACACCATCGCCCGCGCGATGGAGGGTTTGCCCGGTGAGCTCATCCGGGAACAGAGCCCTGATGGTGCCGAGTTGACGGAGGGATTGCTCGACGAGGCCACCAGAGGCGCCTACTCGGACCCGACGCGCGAGGCCCCGACCAGAGAGGTGCAGGAAGCCCTCGAGGTGGGTCGAGGTGACCTCGAAGCGCCCCGGCGGAGCCGGCCGCTCGTCGTGACAGCCCCTCCACCGCCCGAGCCCGAGCCCGAGCCCGAGCCCGATCCGACGGCGGATGAGGTGATTATCTACAAGACCGGACCCGGGCAGCCCCCGGTGGTGCCGGAGCCGTCTCCCGAGTTGTGATGCCCGGTCCCGTTTCGTCATCATGGAAGGGACGGCTCGCGGTGTAAGGAACTCCGCGCGGTGTCCGTTGTCGCTTCGACAGTCAGAACAAACCGTCGGAGCCTACCGGAGGACCCCATGCAGCGATGGCATCTCACGGCCGGCCTGGCCGGTCTCGCGGTTGTCGGCGCACTGCTCGCCCCCCGCCTCACCGGTCGGATCGCACCCCAGCCCCCCGACCCTCCCCCCGCAGAACCACAGGTCGTGCCGCCCGTGGCGGTCGTAGCGATCCCCACGGAGGCGGAGGGTCACCTGATCGTCCAGGCCCGCCTCGATCGAAACGCCGTCCTGCGTGGGCAGCCCCAGGAGAGGTTCCTGGCGATCACCATCTCGGCCCCTGACGACATCGGCGAACATTTCCGCCGACCAGTGGACATCGGGGTGGTGATGGATGCGTCGGGCTCGATGGCTGCCCGGGGGAAGATCGACTACGCCAAGAGCGCCGCAAAGCTCCTCGCGACCTCGATGGAGACCCGAGACGTCTACTCGTTGGTCACCTTCTCCGACGATGCCACCGTGATCGTCCCCGCCACCGCCGTCAGCGACGCCTACCCCATCCACCACGCCGTGGACGGGATCCGGGAGGGCGGGGGCACGAACCTCTACGCCGGGCTCGACAAGGGCGCAGGCGAGGTCCGTCGCAGCCTGGACGACCAGAGTGTGGGGCGCATCGTGCTCCTCTCGGACGGCAATGCCAACGTGGGGGTCACCGATCCCAGCGCGCTCGGCCGCTATGTGTCCAGCCTGGCGAGTCAGGGCGTCACGGTGTCCACCGTCGGACTCGGTCTCGACTACAACGAGGATCTCCTCGCTCGTCTCGCCGACCTCGGTGGCGGCACCTACGACTTCGTGGACGACCCGCGCGAGTTGACCGCGGTGTTCTCCGACGAGTTGGAGCGCTCCGCGTCCGTGGTCGCTCGCGGCACCCGAGTCACCATCGACCTTCCCGAAGGCGTGCGCGGGATGGAGGTGATCGGCTGGGACGCCACCCCCACGGAGACCGGCTGGACCGTGTGGATGGGCGACGTCTACGCCGGCGACGCGCGCAAGATCATCGCGCGGGTACAGGTCACCGGAACGCAGCAGGACCTGATGCCGGTGGCCTCGATCTCCGCTCGGTACAACGACATCGTGGACGGCCGGGCGGCCGCGTCCTCCACCACAGCGACCGCGACCACCACCACCGAAGTGGCACGGGTCGAGGCGTCTCTGGACAAGAAGACCGCAGTGGAGGCCGTCCGCGCCTGGGGCAACGAGTTCCTGGTGCAATCCACCCGCGCCTACACCGATGGCGACGTGGAAGAGGCCAAGAAGCTGGCCGGCCAGAGCCGTGACATCCTCGACGAGGCGGCGACGGAGTTCGACAACGACACCCTGCGCGGCGACGCGGCGAACACCCGCCAACAGATCGGCGTGTATGGTTCCTACGCTCCCGCGAGCGCCGAAGGTCGGCGCGCGGTGAAGGCGACCAAGGAGTTCTACAACGAGCAGAGCCGCGAGATCATCGAGTAATCCCGCGGCTTCGGAGTCCCTGGTGAGCGAGCGCACCGACCTGGTACCCAGCCCCATCACCGCACTCTCCCGCGATCGGAGTGCCACCCGCGCGCTTCCGACCCAACAGGCGGCCTGGGTTGCAGCACAAACCGCCGCCGCGGCCGCCCTCGCCCTCGCGGGCCTGTGGGCGGCCGAGCCCGAGTTGGGGGTCTCCATCGCCATCGGGGCGGGCGTAGCAGCGATCAACCCCCGAAAGCTCTGGGCCGCTCCCCTGGTTCTGGCGATCGTGGCGGGTGGCGGGTTGGCCTTCGAAGCGCTTCGCCTCCCCGCGATTCTGGGTGCCGGCGCTTGCGCCGGACTGGTCGCGGCCTGGCTGGTGCCCCAGGTGACCGACTGGCTGGACTATGTGCACGGTGGCCTGGCTACCGCCGCCGGCGCCTCCATCGGGCTCTGGGCGGTGACCCAGCTCTTGCCGGCTGGCCTCGGGACGCTGGGCGTTGCGAGTCTCACCGCGGCGCTGGTCGGGCTGGTCGCCTCCCAGGGCCTGGTGCCGCTGGCCATGCGCTTCGATGCCATCCGTCTCCCCTCGAGGACTCAGGTGCGCAAGGCACTGGCCCTCGCCTACCGCGCACCGGTCTTCAAGGCCTTCGACCTCTACCGCGACGCGGTTCAGAAGCAGGCTCCCGATGACGAGACGCGCCGCGGCCTTTGCGAGGTCGCGCACTGGGTGTTTCGCCTCCAGGTCACCCTGCAGACCCTGGACCGGGAGCTGGAGAGCATCGACATCGCCGATGTGTTGGAGCGGATCGCGGCCTGCGAGGTAGACGAGGCCGTGGACGAATTCACCCGGGAGCGCCGGCAAGCCACGGTGGAACACCTTCGCCGCCTGCTCGAGCACCGAAAGGGCATCGAGATGGAGCGCACGCGTACCGATGCCCTGGTGGGCTATGCCCTGGCGTTCCTGGAGGAAGCTCGCGCCGGCCTCGCCCTGGCCCGCCAGCTTCCCGGCGAGACGTCCCCAGATCGGCTGCCGGAGGTCCTCGATCGGTTGCGTACCCACGCCATGGAAGGCGACGCGCGCCGCAAGACCGCAAGGGAAATGCACAAAATGCAGGTCTAGCCTGCACTGCGCCCGTTCGGGCAGTCAGGCTAGACGTCCTCGTCCGAGCTCCGCAGCGTCTCCAGACGCTTCCGCACCGCCTCGGCGTCGAGAAGCCCCTCCCATTGCTCCTTGGTCCCCCCAGCCCGCACCCGGGTCCATGCACCGCGAAGACCCCCGCCCCAGTGGACCCGTACCCCCGGGGCCTCCACGGAGTAGCCCGTCCACCGGGAGCGTACCTCGCCCCGGATCGATGCCGCGGTCTCGCGCACCGCCCCCCCGGCCTCGGCCCAGACCCAGCGCCGCCAAAGCGCCCCCTGCCCCTTGAGCAGCCACCAGGCCGCGAGCAGCACCAGGATGCCGGTGGCGGTCGCCTGGAGCCACTCTGGAGAGAGGGCTATCGCTACCCCTCGGCGTTCACGACGCCCCTCCGTGTCACCTGGATGGAA
>JAFDJI010000821.1 GCA_019307545.1 Deltaproteobacteria bacterium
GTGGTCCGCGGGGAGCCCGAGGGCCCGTTGGACCTTGTCGTCCTCGAATGCGCCCACCGTCACCGCACCGAGGTCGAGGGCGACCGCCTGGAGCGCCAGGTTCTGGCCCACGTGGCCGGCCTCCAGAAGCACGTAGCGCTCGGCCAGCCCGCCGTACTTGGCGGCGGTCCGGGACACGACCCCGGTGACCACGAACACCGCCGCGGCCCCCGCCACGCACTCCTGGTCGAGCGCCGCAATGGCCAGCGCGCCGCGCAGGTCGCCCTTCGAACGAAGGACCAGCCGGTGCCCGTCGGGTTGGTAGTGGAACAACCCGTCCGGGGTCACCGCGTACAGTTCGATCGGGTAGAGCGCACCCGCGGACGGCGCGGTGCGGCGTCCCGGCTCGTGGGTGACGCCCTGTGCCGCCCACAGGAGTTGCGCCAACTCTGCCCTGGTGAGCGGCTCGGCAGTGAACGTGCGTACCGAGCGACGGGCCGCGAGGGCCCCTTCGACCGTGACCGTTCCGGTCGTCCTGGGCGCGGGCAGCTCGACCACGGTCGCGGCTCCTTCGGGCCACGCCTCCCCCCCGGCCCCGGTACAGGAGCAGGCCGCCATCCCCAGCGCGAGGAGGCGGCCCGGCAGCCATGCCCGAGGGTCCCGCGTCATCGTCCAGCTCATCGGACCCTCCATGTGCCTGGACAACCGTACGATACGCGGGACGCGTCCCGGGTCAGAATCGATCGTGGACGCCAGCCCCTACATGTCGGCGTGACCCTGCCGGTTCCTGATCAGGAGCACCCCCAGGCACCCCGCCGCCAACACCGCGCGCACCAACAACGTCGCAAACACCCCGGCCACATTCCCATCCCCGAGGATGCGCCCCAGCAGCACCTCCTGGACCATGGCGCCCACGCTGCCCATGCCGTTGATGATCCCGGCGGCCAGCGTCGCCTTGCGCTTGGACCCCACGTCGATGGCGCCCGCGCTGGTCATGATGGCGTCCGGCCCGTACAGGGTGAAGCCGACGAGCCCGATGCACAGCCCAAACATCACCAGGCTGGTGGGGCCGACCAGGTAGAGCGCCACGCAGGAGAGCGCCATCCCGACGATGAAGACGAAGCTGATTCCAGCGCGGCGCCCCCGGAACAGCCGGTCCGAGAGCAGGCCGAGGGTGATCACCCCGGCGATGCCCGCGGCATCGAAGATGGTCGAGAGGTACCCAGCGTCGTCCTTGGCCATCCCGTAGCTGACGTACAGCATGTACGGAACCCAGGACCAGATCGCATACCGGATGAACTTCACGAAGAAGTAGAAGACCCCGATCACCGCCACGTTGATGCGGGTGTCCCGGGTCCAGGCGGCATCCACCTCCCCGATCTCCACCTCCTCGGTCACCGGGAGGCCCAACTCGTCGTGGTCCTCCTCCGGCCCCGCGGGGCCGGTGACCGGCGGAAGGCCGACATCTTCGGGCCGATTGCGCTGGTTGAAGAGGAAGTAGACCCACGCCAGCGACAGCAGCATGGAGCCGACGAAGAAGGACCACCTCCAACCCCACGCTCCGAGCACGAAGGCGGCGCTCATGTTGGCGAGGACCCCGCCGACCTGGAAGTTGGTGGCCCAGAACCCCATCACCGTGCCGCGCTCCTGGCGATGGAACCACGGCGCCATGGACCCCACATTGCCCGACCACCCCGTGGCCTGCGCGAGCCCGTTGAGGAACAGGAAGGCGGCCATCGTCTGCCAGGAGTTCGCGAACCCGAACACCACGTTGCAGCCGACGCTCACCGCCATGCCCACCAGGAGCATCACCCGAGAGCCCCACCTGTTCCCGGTCCACCCGGCGACGAACTGCCCGATCGTGTAGGCCAACAGGTAGGAGAGGCCCAACCAGCCGAGCACCTGGGCATCGATGCCGAACGCCTCCTCCAGCGACGACTTGCCCACGTAGAACGGCTTGCGGCAGAAGTAGAGGAAAGCGTAGGACATCCACGTGGCGGTGAATACGCGGATGCGCCACACCCGCAGGCGCGGGTCCATCTCTGCGACGACGTTGGACATCGCGGCGCCTATAGCATCCCATCAGCGTGGAAGGAGCAATCCGCAAGAGATAGGTTGCTGGCCCGCTCACCCCGGAGTCCGAAGTGACCTACCACCGCACCCCGCTCACGGCGCCCCGACTCTCTGGAACTCCGCTGCGGCTGCTGGCCGGCCTCGCCGGTAGCGGAGTTGGAAGGCTCCTCCGTCTGAAGCTCGTCAGCGATGCCGGGATCCCCAAGCTGATGGGGTACCCCGCCGACGATGCGCCGTTGAAGCCCCCGCTGTTCGGCGCCGCAACCGCCCAGCCCAGTGGGGAGCCCGGCACCCCGCAGGCGCAGGCCGAGCAGGCCGCGAACCTCTCCCCCCACGGATCCGGGTTCCGATTCGAGTC
>JAFDJI010000177.1 GCA_019307545.1 Deltaproteobacteria bacterium
CCAGGACCTGGAGACCGAGGTCGCCCGCTACAACTTCTACGAAGGCTGGCCCTGCAAGTGGTATGTGCCGGACATGGACTCCGACTCCTCCGGGATGGCCATCGAGAAGATCGAACTCGCGATTGAGAAGATGGAGCGCGCGAAGTAGCTTCGTCTCTTCATTCCTGAAAGCGCCCTCCCGAGTGCTCTGACACCCGGGGGGGCGTTTCGTTTTGTGTCGCTCAGATGGGCCGTTGAAGGATCGACTCGGCGAGCACCCGCGCTCCGACCAGGTCCTCGCTTTCGTCAGCGCCGAGCAGCGCGGTCAGCAGCGGGATGGCGGCGGCGTCCCCCATCGCCGCGAGGCTCTGCGCATACTGGATGCGTGGATCGCGGTCGGCGGGGACGGGCAGTTCCATCAATGCACGCAGTACCTCCTCGGTCGGGGTCCACTCGGCCATCAGCAGCCCGAGATCGCGGGTGGCGCGGTCCCCGAGCAGTTCCGGGATCCGATCAGCGCAGTACCAGGCCGCCGCCGAGGCCAGGACATCTGCGCGGACGTCCGTTCTCGCCGACCCCAGAAGCACGTTCACCACGGCCTCCGCGAGCTCGGCGTCGCCCTGGTTCACCAGCGGCATGGCGACGACGCCAGCCGTGGGGTCAGCGCCCGTGGAGAGTGCCTTCAGGATTGCGGGTTGGTGTGCAGAGGTGATGGACGCACGAGCCCGCGACAGGCGGTTCGGGTCGGCGCCGCCCAGGTGGTGCAGGACATCGTCGATGGGGTCGGTTTCCCTGAAGGCCGCGAGCCAGGCGGCGACCGCGACCGGCATGAGGCCCCACCGTGGGTCAGCACGCTCCTCGTACAGGGCGCGGAGCAGGGCCGCGGCTGGGCCCTCCACCCCCTCCAACAGGTCGCGCACTGCGCCCTGGATGCGCCGGTTTCGGCTTCCTTTCCTGGATTTGAGGTGCGGTGGCTCGGCGTTCGCTGCAGCCGCGCCGAGGGCTGCCGCCGACCTCACGTCCGCGGTTGCCGACACGTCGGGCCCCGTCGGGACGCCGAGTGCGGCGAGGACAGCGTACAGGACCCGCGGGTCCTGGGCGCCCAGCAGGGCATCCGCAACCTCCCGAGCCGCCTCTGACAGCGCTCCCGTCGGTGCCGCCGCCGAAAGGACGATGCTCGGCATCAGCCAGGTCCGATCGGGCCCTTCGACGCGGTTTGCAGCGAGGAGCACCCGCGTGTCCGCCTCCCCATTGGAGGCGAGGGCATGGGCGAGCCAGAGGTCGGCCTCGGAGCCGTCCTCGCGCAGCGCACCCCGCAGGGCGGCCACCAGTGCGGATCGATCTTCGGGCAAGCCTCCGAACGTCCCCAGGGATGCGCTGGATGCGGCGAGGCTCGTCGGGCAGGGGTCCTGGGTGCCCAGGGCCTCGACGAGCGCGGGCACGAGCAGGGGCGGGCCAGCCGCGAACACCTCGTCCAGCGTGTCGTCGGTGGTCGGAAAGAAATGGAACCGTTCCGGCGCCACGATCGCCAAGCGACTCACGGCCCATGCCTGGGTCGGCGTTGGCGGGCCCTCCGCCAGGGAGACCAGCGCTTCGACGTCATGCAGGGGTGTTGCCACGCACACCTCCCGGGCCTCCGCCCGATTATCGTTGCGATCCGGTCTCGGCTCCCGTCGGGATATCACTTCGCCCAGCGAACGGAGAGGACACATGGACGCACAGCTCTACGTGAAGCAGCTCCGTGCGGGGCGCGATTTCGGCCAACACGACGCCATGGCGGGTGGGATGGCCAACTTCGTGTACCTGGTGGGCGACCGCGCGGCTGGGGAGTGCCTGGTGGTGGATCCGGCCTGGGACGTGGCGGGGATCCTCGCTGCGGCCAGCGCCGACGACATGAGGATCACCGGGGCGCTCGCCACGCACTACCACCCAGACCACGTGGGGGGCCCCATGTTCGGCCACTCGGTCGAGGGCCTCGCCCAGCTGATGGAGCTGTCTCCGTGCAAGGTCCACGTCCACAAGATCGAGGCGGCGGGCGTGAAGATGCTGACCGGGCTCTCGGACAGTGACTTGGTGAAGCACGACGGCGGGGATCGGGTGGCCGTCGGCGGTCTGGATGTGCAACTGCTCCATACCCCGGGGCACACGCCGGGTTCGATCTGCTTTCGGTGTGGGGACGTCCTCATTGCCGGCGACACCCTCTTCCTCCAGGGGTGTGGTCGGGTGGACCTCCCCGGGGGAGATTCAGACGAGATGTGGCGCACGCTGTCCCAGCGCCTGTCCACCATTGCCGATCACGTGATGTTGTACCCCGGGCACGATTACGGGGACCGACCCCACGCCTCGATGGGGGACGTCCGTCGCGACAACATGACCCTGCGGATCCCGGACCTGCCGACGTGGCGCCGGTTCATGGGTTGAGGGGCCATGCGATATCCGCTGCTAGCCACTGGCCTCGCCGCGATCCTCGTGGCGACGACCGTGGAGTGGTTCCTCCTGTGGTGGCGGCCGCGGTTCTACTATCGATTCGCCTTTCCCCTTGGTTTGGAGCCCCTTCCAATCCCGAGCGCTCCCGAGGGGAGCGGGGAAACGGCGACCGTCGCGTGGACGGTCGTCGACGATGAGGTGCTCTACTGGGCGATGCCGGGATCGGGCCGCGGCCTTCCGGGATTGCACGGTGTCGTGAAGTTGGTACCCGACCGCGATCGGTTGCGCCTCGTCGTCCGCTGGGCACCGCCGTGGTCCTTCGTCATGCTCGCGGCCTGCGTGGGGGTGGGGGGTGCAACCATGGGGTTCGCGATGGTGGGGGGCGTGTCTGCGGCACTGGTGCTCGCCGCGGTCGTCATGGTCTACAACCAGGCCGCGATTCGTGCGGCGGCCGAGTTGCGCTGGGCCTTCGTCTCCCCCCTCGATGAGCCCAGGGTCGGGTGACGCCGAAGTCGATGACCCCGTGGAACCTTCTGGTGCCAGCGAGGTCGGAAGCAGGGAACAAATCCCCGCCCCCCGGTGTATCCTTTCAGATTCAGGAGGTGTGTATTGGCGAACATCGCTGGTGTGTTTCGCTCGGTCTCTCTGGTGGCCTCGATAACCCTGATGGCCACACCGGCGTTCGCCGCGAGCGGCGACCTGTTCGAGGGCATGACCTCCCAGATCCCCGATCCGGTCCCGGTTACCGATCAGCTCACGATCGGTTCCCCCATCCAGGAAGGTGGGATCACGATCTTCCCCATCATCGATAGCGGTGCGGAGAAGCTCCAGCCCGAGGACACCCTGGTCTCGCTCCCCGAGGCCCTGCGGGATGGCACGCTCACCGTGAACGAGCAGGGTCACGGAGCCACCGTGGCTCGGCTGTGGGTCCACAACACCGGAAAGCAGCCAGTCCTCGTCATGTCGGGAGAGCTGTTGCACGGCGGCAGCCAGGACCGGGTGATCACCCGAGACGTCATCATTCCGCCCACGCAGCGGCCCATCGCGGTGAACGTCAACTGCGTGGAGCAGGGCCGGTGGGACTCGGCCACGAGGGGCCACACCTTCGCCTACGGCGGTCGGGCCGAGTTGGGTTTGCGCCGGGTTGTGCAGGTGGAACGCGATCAGGGTGCGACGTGGCGGGCGGTGAGCCAGCTGAACGGTGCCAAGTTGCGCCGACTGGCCGCCTATGGGGTGCACGATGCCTCGCTCGCGCCGAGCACTGGAACCTACATGGCGTCGGTCAACTCCCTGGTCGTGGATCGGCAGGTCGACAAGGTCGCCGACGAGGTGATGGATCGGCTGGACAAGGTCCATGGCGCGGTCGGAGTGGTGGTGGCGTTCAACGGGCGGATGGTCGCTTCGGAGTTGTACGGGCACCCCGGGCTGTTCCAAGGTGTGAGTCGGGCCACCATCGAGGCCGTGGCCCGCGATGGCCTCACCACCGGGGTGATCTACGGTGATGCAGCCCGCCCCTCCAACGCGGTGGCAGCGGCGTTCCTGTCCGATGCCCTGGGCGAGGGCATGGTCGCCGACGGATTCGACGCAGGCGAGGACACCTGGAGCTACGTCACCCACGACCTGGACGGTCGGGTGGTCCATTTCGAGAGCTATCGCCGGTAGCGTGTGGCGAACGTGGGGTTCTACGGGATATCGTGCACCGTCGCGACGCACGGCTCAGGGCCGCGCAGGTCGACCGCACCGTCTGGCTGGAATAGGATTCCGACCTTCCTCGGGCAAAGCAGGTTCTCGATGTTCATAGTACTCATCCTCTCGTTCCTTTTCGGCCTCTCGACACCCGCATATGCCGCTGATGAAGCGGCCCGTGCCGAGTACGTCCGCCTCTCGGCGGAATTGAAGCGCCTGTCGGAGAAAAATGCGTGGAGTGGTGTGGAGCGCACCTACCAGGCGATCATCGATACCGGCGTGGACCCGAGCTACGACGACTACTTCCATGCTGCGCATGCCGTGCGTTCGTTCGGCGACGTCACCGCTGCCCGTGACCGGCTGCTCCTCGCAAACGAGATCCGCGAGGAACGCGAGGTCATGGATTGGCTCTGGGAGATCGACTCCAGCTACGGCAAGGTGGCCCTGATGAGCGATCCGGGCACCCTGGAGTTGGCACCGGACTCCATGCCGTTCCACCCCGATCGTGCCGCCACGGTGCAGTTCGCCCAGGCGCAAATCCAGGAGACTGGCGAATACGACGGCTATCTGCCCGAGGGTGCCTACACCTTTGGCCACTTCGAGATCCGGGTGGTGCCGCGTGTCACCACGGTGCGTGTCGACGCACGGGGAGCGACGGAGCAGGTGGCCCGCAAGGGGCGCAGGGGACGTCGTGACAGGAACCGGGAGCCAGAGACGGAGCCGGCGGTGGCCGAGGTGACCCCGGAGCCGGAGGTGGTCGAGCCGGAGGTGGTCGAGCCTGAAGTCGTCGAGGTGGTCGAACCTGAGGTGATCGAGCCGGAGGTCGTCGAGCCAGAGGTCGTCGAGGTGGTCGAGCCAGAGGTGGTCGAGCCCGAGGTCATCGAGCCCGAGGTCGTCGAGGTGGTCGAGCCCGAGGTCATCGAGCCTGAAGTCATCGCGGTGGTCGAGCCGGAGGTGGTCGAGCCCGAAGTCGTCGAGGTGGTCGAGCCCGAGGTGGTCGAGCCCGAGGTGGTCGAGGTGGTCGAGCCGGAAGTGGCCGAGGTGGTCGAGCCGGAAGTGGCCGAGGTGGCCCGCATGAGTCGCAAGGAGCGTCGCAGGGCCCGAGAGGCCGAAGAGGCGGCGGTCGCCGAGGTGCCCCCGGAGCCGGAGGTGGTCGAGCCGGAAGTGGTCTAGCCGGAGGTCATCGAGCCCGAAGTGGCGGAGGTCATCGAGCCCGAGGTGGTCGAGCCCGAGGTGGTCGAGCCCGAGGTCGTCGAGCCCGAGGTGGTGGAGGTGGTCGAGCCCGAGGTCGTCGAGCCCGAGGTCATCGGCCCGGAGACCGAGGTCGCCGAGCCCACCCCCCTCGACGTGTGGCCGGAGCCCGAGGCCGAGGCCGTCGCCGAGGCCCCCGAGGTGGAGGAGCCGATCGAGACCGAGGAGATCACCCCACCGCCCCCGCGCCCCAAGAAAGAGCGGGAGCCGGGGAGCAGTCCCTACCTGATCAGCGCATTGCTGGGCGTGGGGAACAACTACGGCGGCATCGTCGGCGGCGGGTTGCAGCTCGTGGCCCGGCCAGGGTCCGGCCTCTTCGCCTTGAGCGGAGGGATCGGGTACGACGTCCCCTACACCGCGATTGGCTTGTCGCTCGCAGCACGGGTCTATCCGCACGAGTACCTGTACTTCGGCACCGGTATCGCTCCCCTCATCTGGTATGCGGGCCAATTGCACGCGCCAGACGGCGCGGTTGCCCACGGGCCGCACCTGTTTGCGGGGCTCGACATCCCCTTGGGGCCGGTTCGGATCGATGGCTACATCGGAGCGGGTGCCGCACCAGCGGTGGAGAAGATCCGGCCGGCGATGAGCGGGGGGGTCGGTATCGGGGGGTCGTTCCTGTAGAGGAGCGTCTGTCAGCTGTGATGGAAGCCGATCGGATATGCTCGGGGTGATGGGCACCCCCGAATACCCGCAACCCTACGGCGACTATGTCCTGCTCGAGCGCCTTGGCGTGGGAGGGATGTCGGAGGTCGACCTCGCCCGCAAGGCGGTCCAGGACACCGATTTCGTCCGCTTCGTCGTCATCAAGCGCATCAAGGCTGACCTGACCGACGACGAGTCCTTCGTTCGCATGTTCAAGGATGAGGCACGAATCACCGCGGAGTTGCACCACAACAACATCGCCAACGTCTACGATTTCGGTCGACACGGTGACGAGTACTACATGGCGCTGGAGTACGTCCCCGGCACCGATCTGCGGCGGATCATCAATACCCTGCGCAAACGGCACCAGACCATCCCGCTGCGCATTGGCCTCAAGATCCTGGCCGACATGCTCTCCGGCCTCGGGTACGCCCACGACCAGGTGGATGCGGTCGGGCAGAACATGAACATCGTCCATCGGGACGTGAACCCTCGGAACGTGATGATCTCCACCCGTGGCGAGGTGAAGCTCATCGACTTCGGGGTGGCCAAGGCAGCCAACCGCCTGGAACGGACCCGTACCGACCACGTGAAGGGGAAGTTCGCCTACATGGCGCCGGAGCAGATCACGGCGGGGGAGATCGACCACCGCGCGGATCTGTTTGCCGTGGGCCTCATGCTCCACGAGGTCGTGACCGGGTATGGGCCGCTCGCTGGTCTCAGCCAGGTGCAGATCATGCATCGCCTCATGGCGGGCCGGCTTCCCGAGCTGCCGCCGCCCTCCGAACTGGCTGACCCCAAACCCCTGCAACGGGTCTACAGCAGGGCCATCGCGGTCAAGCCCGAGAACCGTTACCCCAGCGCTGCCGCCTTGCGGCGGGACTTGGAGGAAGTGGCCGAGCCCCTGGGGGGACTCGTGACCCGGCAGGAGTTGGTGGCGTTCCTGCAGCAGGTCGATCCGGCGCTGGAGGACCGCCTGCGGGAGAAGGCGTCCAGCTACAGTGGACCGCTCCAGCCGAGCCAGGTAGCCACCGCGCCGCTCCGCCGTCTGGAGACCCTGGAGCCG
>JAFDJI010000178.1 GCA_019307545.1 Deltaproteobacteria bacterium
GCCCGTAGTACCAATGAGCTGGCCTCCTGCGCCATCCCCCACCGCCCCAGCCCCGAACGACCCCCCACCCCCCCTTCCCCACCATGCAGCTGCGGTCCCTCCTCGAGCACTTGGAGGTGCAACGCGTCCAGGGTGATCTGGACCGTCCGGTGAGCGCCGTGACGCGCGATACCCGGGAGTTGGGCGTCGACGGGGTCTTCGTGGCTATTCGTGGGGCCAGGGTGGACGGGCACGACCTGGTGGACCGCGCAGGGCATGCCGCCGCCATCGTGGTGCAGCGCCCGGTGCTGGCCCCGGCAGGGCCCACGGTGGTGGAGGTGGCCGATACCAAGCGCGCCCTGGCCGGCCTCGCCGCGGCGTACCACGGGCAACCGGGTGCAGCGATGAAGGTGGTCGGGGTGACGGGCACCAACGGCAAGACCACAGTGACCACCCTGGTCGAGGAGGCACTGCGGCGGGCCGGTGTGGCCTCCGGGCGGATCGGGACCACGGGAACCAGCATGGGCGGTGCGTGGCTGCCCTCGCCGCTCACCACCCCGGAGGCGCCACAACTGCAGGCCACGCTCGCGAGGATGCGCGACGCGGGGACGTCAGTGGTGGCCATGGAGGTCTCCAGCGTGGGGCTGGCCCAGCACCGGGTCGACGGCATCCCTTTCCACCTGGGCGTGTTCACGAACCTCAGCCGCGACCATCTCGACTTCCATGGCGACATGGAGGTCTACCGTCTCGCCAAGGCCCGGCTGTTCGCGGAGTTGCTCCGCCCGGCTGGCGACCTGCCGCGCGCGCTCCTCTGTGGGGACGACCCCGCCCGGGACGCGATTGAAGCCCCGGCGGACCGGTGGCTGTACGGGTTCGGGGAGGGGTGCGACCTTCAGATCACCGGGCTGGTCGCGGGCGACACCGGTCTGCGGTTCACCCTGCGCACGCCGCTGGGGGAGGGGACCGTGCACAGCCCGCTGATCGGGCAGTACAACGCGCAGAACCTGGCGGCTGCGGTTGGGTGCTGCCTGACGGTTGGACTCGGGCTGAGGGAAGCCTCGGAAGCGGTCTCTGCGGTCCGAGGGGTCCCCGGTCGCCTGGAACCGGTCCCAAACGACCGCGCGTTGCTGGTCCTCGTGGACTACGCTCACACGCCGGATGCCCTGTCCTCCACCCTACGAGCCGTGCGAGGGGTGACCCGCGGTCAGGTTTGGGTGGTGTTCGGGTGCGGTGGCGACCGCGATCCGGGGAAACGCCCGGACATGGGGCGGGCGGCGGAGGAGGGAGCGGACCGGGTGGTGGTGACCTCCGACAACCCGCGCTCGGAGGACCCGCTATCGATCGTAGAGGCGATTCTCTCGGGGATGGAATCCGCGCCGGCCCGCGTCGACCCCGACCGCCGGGCGGCCATCACCTGGGCGCTGGCCCATGCGGAGCCAGGTGATGCCGTGCTCATCGCTGGGAAGGGCCACGAGACCTACCAGGAGGTCGTGGGGGTTCGGCACCCCTTCGACGATCGGGAGGTGGCACGGAACGTGCTCCACCCTGGTTCGGAGGTGCCATGAAGCTGGAGGCCCGCGAGATCGCCGAGGCCACGGGGGGTCGCCTCGCGCGTGAAGCCGCGGCGGGGCCGGTGCTCACCGACACCCGCGCCCTCGTACCGGGCGCCTGGTTCCTCGCGCTCGTGGGGGAGCGGTTCGACGGGCACGACTTCCTGGAAACGGCAGCGGCCGCCGGTGCGGCGGGGTGTGTCGTCTCCCAGGCGCCGGGTGCCGGGTGGCGTGGCGGTGTGGTGGTGGTCGAGGACACGACCCGCGCGCTCCAGGACCTCGGCCGGTTCGCGAGAGACAGGCTGCGATGCCCGGTGGTGGGGCTCACCGGCAGTACCGGCAAGACCACGACTCGCGCGCTGGTGGCCTGCGCCCTGGCGCCATTGGGCCCGGTCCATCAGTCCCCCGGCAACCTGAACAACCACCTCGGTGTGCCCATGACGCTGCTCGCCGCCCCCGAACATGTTGCTGCGGTGGTGGTGGAGATGGGCTCCAGCGCGCCGGGCGAGATCGAGCTTCTGGCGGGGATCGCCCGCCCGGACGTGCGCCTCGTGGTGAACGTCGGTCCCGCGCACCTCGAGGCCTTCGGGGGCCTGGACGGGGTGGCGCGGGAGAAGGGGGCGCTGTTCGAGACTGCGCGTCCGGGTGACGTGTTGTGCGTGAACCTCGACGACGTCTTGGTGGCCATCCTGCCGAGGCCGCCCGGGACGCGCACCCTCACCTGGGGCCGCCACGAGCAGGCCGATGTCCGACTCCTGGACGCCTCCGTGGACCCGCGGACCCTCACCACGGCCGCGCGGATCGTCTCCGGCTCCGACGAGGTGAACGTGGTCCTGCGCACCCCTGGACTGCACATGGCCCTCAACGCCAGTGCCGCCCTCGCGGTCGCCGTTGGTCTCGGCGTGAGTCTTGTGGATGCCGCCAAGGGGCTCTCGACCTACGAGCCGGTGGGTATGCGGATGCGCACCGAGCCCCTTCCTGGCGGTGGGGTGGCCATCAACGACGCCTACAACGCCAACCCCGCCTCGATGGAGGCCTCCCTGCGCACCTTGGCGTCCCTTCCGGGCCGACGCGCCGCGGTGCTGGGCGACATGCTGGAGTTGGGGGTCACCGAGGCCGCGTGGCACGAACGGGTCGCCGCCCTCGCCGCCTCCCTCGGGCTGGAACTGGTGGCGCTGGTCGGCCCCCGCATGTCCCGTGCCGCGGATGCCGCTCGGGGACCCACCGAAGTGTGGGTCGCCGAGGAGGGGCTGGACCTGGTGGAGCGCCTGCGCGGGTGGCTCCAGCCCGGAGACCACGTCCTGTTCAAGGGGAGTCGAGGCGCCCGCGTGGAACGAATCGTGCATGCCCTGCAGCGGCAGCCTGCTGCCCGGGCGGGGAGCAACGGCTGATGCTGTATCACCTCTTCACTGCGTTCGCGGACGAGATTCCCGGCGCCAACGTGTTCCGGTACATCTCCTTCCGCACCGCGTGGGGGATCATCACCGCCCTGGCCATCGCCTACCTGATATTTCCCTGGTTCATCAACTGGATGAAGGAGAGGAAGGCGGCCCAGATCATCCGCGACGACGGGCCCGAGAGCCACCTCCTCAACAAGGTCGGAACCCCCACCATGGGCGGGGTGTGCCTGTTGATGGGGGTGGCCATAGCGGTGCTCCTGTGGTCACGCCTGGACAATCCTGCGGTCTGGATGACCCTGGCAGTGATGATCGGGTACGGCGCGGTGGGTTTCGCTGATGACTGGCTCAAGCTCACCCGCAAGTCGCATCAGGGCCTGGCGGGTCGGTGGAAGATCCTGCTTCAAGTCGTGATCGGGGCCGGGGTGCTCGGGTGGGGGTATTCCACCGGGGTCATCGAGCCCTACCTGCCGCTCCCGTTCTTGAAGTCCGTGTCAATCGACTTCGCCGAACTATGGCCTGGCGCCCCCAACCTGGGCTGGATCTACCTGGCATTGGCCCTGTTCATCCTGGTGGGTGCGTCCAACGCGGTGAACCTCACCGATGGGCTCGACGGGTTGGCGATCGGACCGATCATGACCTGTGCGGCCACCTATGGCCTGCTCGCCTACCTCGCCGGGAACGCCAGGTTCGCCGAGTACCTCTCCATTCCCTACGTGGCGGACTCGGCTGAGCTCACCATCTTCTCGATGGCCGTGGTGGGGGCCGGGCTGGGTTTCCTCTGGTACAACGCCTACCCGGCCTCGATCTTCATGGGGGACGTCGGTTCGCTCGCCCTCGGCGGCACCCTGGGGATCCTGGCGATCCTTACCAAGCACGAGATCCTGCTCGCGCTGGTGGGCGGCATCTTCGTGCTGGAGGCGGTCTCGGTGATCCTGCAGGTGGTCAGCTTCAAGACCACCGGCAAGCGGGTGTTCGCCATGGCACCCATCCATCACCACTACGAGAAGCGCGGGTGGTCCGAGCCGAAGATCATCGTCCGCTTCTGGATCATCAGCATCATCCTGGCGCTCGTCGCTCTTTCCACCCTGAAGCTGCGGTGAGCCGGATGGACCTCCACGGCAAGCGGGTTGTGGTGGTCGGGCTCCAGGCCTCTGGGCGGGCGGCGGCGAAGCTGGCCGTGAGCAGGGGAGCCCAGGTGGTCGGCGCCGACCTACGTGCCGATATCGAGCCCCTGGACGGGGTGGCGCTGGAGTTGGGTCCCCATCGCCGGTCCACCTTCCAGGGGGCCGACCTGATCGTCGTCTCGCCGGGGGTCCCAATCTCCCAACCCGACCTGGTGGCCGCGGAGGAGTGCGGGGTGCCGATCCTGGGCGAGTTGGCCTTTGCGGCACAGTTCCTGGACCTTCCCACCGCGGCGATCTCCGGTACCAACGGCAAGTCGACGGTGACCTGGTTCACCGGCCAGTTGCTGCGGGGTGCGGGTGGGCGCCCGTTCGTCGGTGGAAACCTCGGCAATCCGCTCTCCAACGCAGTCCTGGCCATGGATCGGGGTGAGGACGCCCCGGACAGCCTGGTGGTGGAGGTGAGCAGCTACCAGATGGAGCGCCCGGGGAGGTTTCACCCACAGGTGGGCGTGATCCTGAACCTCACACCGGACCACCTGGCCCGACACGGCGACATGGACACCTACGGGGCCATGAAGGTGCGCCTGTTCGCCCAGATGGGCCCAAGGGACTTTTCGGTGCTCCCCGCAGACGACGACCGGCTCCGGACCCTCGCCGAGGTGGCCGGGGACCATGGGAGGCGTCTGTGGCTGGACAAGATCCCGGGGGTGACGCGCCTGGGGCAGTACGCGAGGGTGGTCTTCGACGCGCACGAGATCCGTTTCGACCTCACCGTGGTTCGGGTGCCCGGGGTTCACAACCTGGACAACGCCGCCACGGCCGCGCTGATCGCCGTCGCGATGGGGGCGCCCGGCCAGGCCATCCAGGAGGCCATGGGGTCCCTTGAAGCGCTGCCGCACCGGATGCAGGTCGTGGCGGAGCAGGACGGTGTGCTGTGGGTGAACGACTCCAAAGCGACCAACGTGGAAGCGGCCGCCGTCGGTATCGGCGGCATCGAGCGCCCATCGGTGGTGTTGTTGGGGGGGCAGGCGAAGGGCCCGGGTTTCGCCGCCCTTGCACCGCTGCTCCAAAGGCACCGGGCCGTGGTGACCTTCGGCGACTCGGGGCCTGACATCGCTGCGGAGCTTACCGGGGCGGGGGTGGAGGCGCACCGCGCTGGATGCCTGGAGGACGCCGTCGAGCAAGCTCGGGGGCTTGCACGGCCCGGGGACGCGGTGCTGCTCTCTCCGGGGTGCGCCAGCTTCGACGCCTTCGATGACTTCGAGCACCGCGGCCGGGTCTTCAGTTCCCTTGCCGCCGGGGAGGATGCATGAGCGCCATCACCCACGCCGCCGATCAAGGAACCGCGACGCGCGCCTACCCGGGACACTGGGACTGGTGGCTCATCGGCGCCACGGTGCTCCTGGCGGGCTTCGGCCTGCTGATGATCCTGTCGGCAAGCTCGGTGCGCGCGGACGCCGAGTACGGCAACGCGCTTCGGTTCGTGTCGCGCCAGGGAGCGGGCCTCCTCTTGGGGCTCGGGGTCTCGCTCGTGGTGTTGGGTGCTCCATGGCTGTGGCTGCGCCAGGCGGCATGGCCCGTCTACGTGGCCTCCCTGCTCGGGCTCGGCCTGGTGATGACGCCGCTGGGATACTCCGCCTACAACGCGACGCGGTGGATCTCGGTCGGCGGCATCAACTTCCAACCCTCCGAAGCCGCGAAGCTCGCGATGGTGTTGGTACTGGCTCACTACCTGGCCGCGAACGAGGGCCGGCTCCGCGACCTCGTGGGCGCCGTGCTTCCCGCCTTGGGGGTGGCTGTGCCCGCCATCCTCCTGGTGTTGTTGGAACCGGACTTCGGCACCGCAGCGATCCTCGCCGGGCTGGTCGGGGTGATGCTCTACGTCGCAGGCCTCCAGTGGCGTTGGTTGCTGACGTTGGGGGGTTCCGGACTCGTCGCCTTCATCGGGATCGCGGTGCTCGCGAGCTACCGAATGCGGCGCCTGTCGGCGTTCCTCGACCCCTACGCCGACCCGACGGATTCCGGGTACCAGGTGGTCCAGGGGTGGATCGCGATGGCACACGGCGGGGTGCTGGGTCAGGGGCTCGGCGCGGGGGTGGCCCAGAGCGGCTTCCTCCCGGAGGCCCACACCGACTTCATCGCCGCGGTGGTGGGGGAGGAACTCGGTGCGGTGGGGTGGTGCGCACTGGTGCTGGCCCAGGCCGTGCTGGTCTGGCGGGGGACGATGATCGCCAGCCGGGCCCCCGACCTGTTCGGCACCCTGTTGGCCTCCGGAGTCACCATGCTGCTCGCGGTGCAGACCCTGGTGAACCTGGGGGTGGTGACGGGTTTGGTGCCCAACACGGGGCTGGTTCTACCGTTCCTCAGCTACGGGGCCTCTGCGGTCGTGGTGCACGTGGTGTGCATTGGGTTGCTGTTGCGGGTCGGGTTGGAGAGCCCCCCCAACCTCGGGGAGGGTTGATGTTCCGGGGGAAGGTCCAGGCCGTCCACTTCGTGGGCATCGGTGGCATCGGTATGAGCGGCATCGCCGAGGTGCTGCACAACCTCGGGTTCACCGTGACCGGCTCCGACCTCAAGGTCGGGCTGGGCGTGCGGCACCTGCGTGGCATGGGCGTGAAGGTGCACATCGGCCACACAGAAGAGAACATCGGCGTCGCGGACGTGGTGGTGCGTTCGACTGCGGTGGGGGAGGACAACGTCGAGGTGGCGGCGGCGCGCCGGCGGCAGGTGCCGGTCATCCGCCGTGCGGAGATGTTGGCGGAGTTGATGCGCCTCAAGTACGGCATCGCGGTGGCGGGGACCCACGGCAAGACCACGACCACCTCGATGCTCGCCTCGGTGCTCGCTGCGGGGAACCTGGACCCGACGGTGGTCATCGGAGGACGGGTCGACAGCCTGGGCGGCACGAACGCGAAGCTCGGCGAGGGGGACTACCTGGTCGCCGAGGCTGACGAGTCGGACGGGACCTTCCTGTACCTGGCTCCGACCGTGG
>JAFDJI010000011.1 GCA_019307545.1 Deltaproteobacteria bacterium
CCCCCCAACCTCGGGGAGGGTTGATGTTTCGGGGGAAGGTCCAGGCCGTCCACTTCGTGGGCATCGGCGGCATCGGTATGAGCGGCATCGCCGAGGTGCTGCACAACCTCGGGTTCACCGTCACCGGCTCCGACCTCAAGGTCGGGCTGGGCGTGCGGCACCTGCGTGGCATGGGTGTGAAGGTGCACATCGGCCACACAGAAGAGAACATCGGCGTCGCGGACGTGGTGGTGCGTTCGACCGCGGTGGGGGAGGACAACATCGAGGTGGCGGCGGCGCACCGGCGGCAGGTGCCGGTCATCCGCCGTGCGGAGATGTTGGCGGAGCTGATGCGCCTCAAGTACGGCATCGCGGTGGCGGGGACCCACGGCAAGACCACCACCACCTCGATGCTCGCCTCGGTGCTCGCCGCGGGGAACCTGGACCCGACGGTGGTCATCGGAGGACGGGTCGACAGCCTCGGGGGCACGAACGCGAAGCTCGGCGAGGGGGACTACCTGGTCGCCGAGGCCGACGAGTCGGACGGGACCTTCCTGTACCTGGCTCCGACCGTGGCGATCATCACCAACATCGACCCCGAGCACCTGGAGCACTACGGCTCCTTCGATGCCCTGCAGGAGACCTTCGAGATCTTCGCGAACCGGGTGCCCTTCTACGGGTTCTCGGTCCTGTGCCTGGACCACCCGGTGGTGCAGTCCCTGATCCCGAAGATCCGCCGCCCGGTGGTGACCTATGGGTTCTCCCGCCAGGCCACCTACCGCGCCACCGCCCTGCAGCGGGACGGGCTCACCACCAGCTTCGAGGTCCACCACGCCGAAAAGGTCCTGGGGCAGATCAACCTGGGCATGCCGGGGCGCCACAACATCGCCAACGCCCTATGCGCATGCGCCACGGCCATGGAGCTGTCCGTACCCTTCGAGGTCGTGCGGACCGCGCTCACCGGCTTCACCGGTGTGCAGCGCCGTTTCACGGTGCGCGCCGAGGTGGACGGCGTGCTCATCGTGGACGACTATGGGCACCACCCGGTGGAGATCCGGGCGACCCTGCAGGGGGCCGAGGACGGATTCCCCGATCGGCGTCTGATCGCGGTGTTCCAGCCCCACCGCTACACCCGGGTGCAGGCCCTGTACGACGAGTTCTGCAGCGCCTTCAACCGGGCCGCCCAGGTTGTGGTGTGTCCCATCTACCCGGCGGGGGAACAACCCATCGAGGGGTTGGACCACCACTTGCTGGCCGAGGACATCCAGAACCGAGGTCATCACGGCGTTGTGGTCGTGGACGATCTCGAGGCGGCGGTGGCGCACCTTTCGGCGGAAGTGCGCCGCGGGGACCTGGTGGTCACCCTGGGAGCGGGCAACGTGAACGAGGTGTGCGAGGCCCTCGCCACCCGGCTCCGGGGTCGCAGGTGAAGGTGCCCTGGCCGGAGGGAGTGGTCGTCCGCTACCACGAGCCGCTCTCCCGCCACACCGCGCTCCGCACCGGAGGGCCCTGCGACGCCTTCGTGGTGGTGCACGCGCCCGAGGCCCTCGCGGAGAGCCTGGCCCTGTGTCGCGAGCGGGGGTGGGCGTGGACCCTGCTCGGCGCTGGGACCCGCACGGTGGTGCGGGATGGTGGTCTTGCGGGTGCGGCGATCCGCCTGGGGCAGGGTTTTTCCACCCTGGTACGCGATGGGCTCTGCTGGGACGTAGGCGCCGCCCTTCCGGTGGGCGCCCTGGTCGCCGTCGTGGCTGCAGCGGGACACGCTGGTCTGGAGGACCTTTCGGGAACCCCCGGCTGCCTTGGCGCGGCCCTGGCGTTGGACGACGGCCCGGGCCGTGGATGGGCTGGGGTGTTGGAGACGGTGCGCTACCTGCGGCGTGGCCGGATGGTCGAAGGCACCCTCCCCGAAGCCCTGGTCGGCCGTCGCCCGGTGGTGCTCGGGGCGAGGTTCCGGCTCGCGGAGGGAGACCCGGAGGTCATCCAGGCCCAGGTGCGGAAGAGGTTGGCGGCCTCGCGGGCCTGGAGTTGGTACGAGCCGCCCGTGAGGGCGCAGGTGCGCGCCGCCATCCAGCACTCCTCACTCGCAGGGGTTCGGCTGCGGCACGTGCTCATTCCCGTGGCGGCCCCGGAAACGTTGGTGAACCTGGGCGGCGGTACGGCCGCCGACCTCGCCCTGTTGGAGCGCTCTGTCCTGGACCGGGTGAAGCGCCAGCGGGGCATTGACCTGAAGCCGCGGGTCCGTTGGGCGGGCCGGCATCGACCAGAGGGCAATGATGGTTGAGCGTGGGGCACGCGTGGGTGTCCTCATGGGTGGCCTGGCCGCCGAGTTCGACATCTCCATGCAATCGGGAAAGGCGGTCTCCGGCGCCCTGCGAGAGCGGGGCTGGGACGTGGTGGACATCGTCGTCGATCGGGATCTCGCCAGGAAGTTGGTGGATGCCCGCGTCGACGTCGCCTGGGTGGCGTTGCACGGCCGGTTCGGAGAGGACGGGTGTGTACAGGGCCTACTCGAGGTCATGGGCGTCCCCTACACCGGATCCGGGGTGCGTGCGTCCGCGGTGGCCATGGACAAGATCGCCACCAAGCGGGCGCTGGCGCATGAGCCCGGTGTTCGGCTCGCCCGGGACTGGGTACTCCGAGCGGGTGGTTCGCTCCCGGACGACGTGGCGCTTCCCGTCGTGGTGAAGCCGGGGGTGGGGGGCTCGACCATCGACATCGGCATCGTGCGGGACCAAGGTGCGCTGGCAGAGGCCATCGTGGAGGCCCGGAAGTACGACGAGATCCTCTTGGTGGAGGAGTACGTCGAGGGAGACGAGATCACGGTGGCTGTCGTGGATGGGAGCCCGCTTCCGGTGGTGCGCATCCTGCCGGAGTCCGGCTTCTTCGACTTCGCGGCCAAGTACACCAAGGGCCTCACCCGGTACGAGTGCCCAGCCGCGATCTCAAACAAGGCGACTCGCCTGGCCTCCGAGGCGGCGGTGCAGGCGTTCGTCGGCCTCGGATGCGCCGGTCTGGCCCGGGCGGACTTCATCGTGCCCGCGAACCAGGAGCCGGTCTTCCTGGAGATCAACACCATCCCGGGAATGACCGCCACCAGCCTCTCCCCCATGGCGGCCAAGCCGCTGGGCATGTCCTTCGAGGACCTGGTAGAACGGGTGCTACACGGAGCGCATTGCATGGAGCCCGAGTACACCCCGTGAAACCGTGGCGCCTGGCAGGGCTGTCCGTCCTGTTGCTGGGGGCCTGGCTCCCCCTTGCTCAGGCGACGCCGCCCCCCGAGCAAGAGGAGGTCGTCGTGGCGAGGACCCTGCATGAGCCAATGACGTGTTGGTACTCTCCGAAGAGCCCTTCGACGAACAGGGCAGATCGCCGCTGCCCCTGACGCCGATGTACGCGTCCTGGAGTTACTGAAACGAGATGACCGCGACGGGGCTCGGGACCGGGGCCCGGGATCGGGCAACCCTTTGGGGGCAACGGGCAAACGGGCAACGGTCGCCGGCTTGTCACTCCAGCCGTGGCCAGCTCGTGAGACAGTGTCGATCCCCGTCACGCGCCACTCCGCGCCCCGGCGGGAGGGAAGCCCTTCACCGGCGGGTGTCGTTCGATCCGCCCGAAAACGACGTCCGCAGGCACATTGCCGCAAATCCAGCCTTCGTGGTTGAACTCCGCGCTCAACGTCGGTACAAACAGACTGCCCAACCCGGCGCCGTTCCCCATGGCGCCACTTCGCCGCTCGCGGCAATTCCCCCTCTCCCCCAACCCCTCCCTCCCCCAACCGCACCCCTTGTCATCCGACCCCGCCCAGAAGGTCGACCCTGCGTCGCACCGCGTCGCTAGAACACGGGTCTTTCCCCTTGCTGCCCTGGCCTTTGGCGCTGCTGCGTTGTTCGCGGTCGCGCGGCCGGACCTCGCCTTGGTGGAACATGTCGAGTTCCAGGGCGCGGAGCGCTCCAGCCCGGTGGCGCTGCGGCACTTGGCGGACATCCGCAACGGCACGACCATGTGGCGTGTCGACCTCCGGCGTGCACAGCGTGGCGCCGAGGCCCATCCGTGGGTGCGTTCCGCCCGGGTGTATCGGAAGCTGCCAGACACGGTGGTGGTGGAGGTGGAGGAGTACGAGCCGGTGGCGCTGCTTCACCACAACGGCCTGTTCTACGTGGACCGGTCCGGAGCGGTGTTCCTGCGCGCCCGAACCGACGAGTTGGACTACCCGGTAATCACGGGGATCGACCAGGCCCTGGAGCGTGCGCACCCCGACCTGCCCCGGTTGGTGCTGCGTGACACGCTCTGGTTGCTGGAGACCCTGGATTCCCGCGGGTTGGTGTCCCGCTCGCAGGTCTCGGAGATCGCGTTCTCGAGGACGCGGGGCTTCACCGCTCACCTGGGCGGGGGGGCGGAGCTGCGCTTCGGGCTGGAGGGGCTGGATCGGCAGGTGGACCGCCTGTCGGTGCTGCTCGGGGAGGGCGTGGACCTGGGAGAGCCGGTCCTGGTCGATTTGGCGCCGGCTTCGGTCGCCATCGTGCGCCCCTTGGGCGTTCGAGGCGAAGGATGAACCGCATGGTTGTTCGGAGGAACCATGATTGAAATTATCGAGGAAGAAGTCCTTACGGGGGCGTGCATCAAGGTCATCGGCATCGGTGGCGGCGGTGGGAACGCAATCAACACCATGATCTCGGCCGGACTGACGGGGGTCGACTTCATCGCCATGAACACCGACTCCCAGGACCTGCGGCGCTCGCTGGCGCCGTGGCGGTTCCAGCTCGGAGCCCAGGTCACCAAGGGCCTCGGTGCGGGAGCGGACCCGGAGCGGGGACGCGAAGCGGCGCTGGAGGACAAGGACCGCATCGCCGAGTTGGTGGTCGGGGCCGACATGGTCTTCGTCACCGCGGGCATGGGCGGCGGGACGGGCACCGGCGCCGCGCCCATCGTCGCCCAGGTCGCCCGCGAGATCGGTGCGCTGACCGTGGGTGTGGTGACCCGGCCCTTCTACTTCGAGGGCAAGAAACGCCGCCGCCAGGCTGAGGAGGGCATCGAGCGCCTCACCCAGAACGTGGACACCCTCATCACCATCCCCAACCAGCGACTGGTCTCCATGGCGTCGGAGCGCACCAGCATGCGGGATGCCTTCCGCATGGCAGACGAGGTGCTCCTGCAGGCCGTGAAAGGGGTGAGTGACCTCATCAACTTCCAGGGCATGGTGAACGTCGATTTCGCGGATGTGCGCACCACCATGGCTGGCAAGGGTGTGGCGCTGATGGGCGTGGGCATCGCCAGCGGGGAGCACAAGACGGTGGAGGCAGCCCAGCGGGCGATCTCCTCGCCCCTGCTGGATGACGTGTCCATCGTCGGCGCCACCTCGGTGCTCATCAACATCACCGGCAACGCCAACCTGACCATGTACGAGATGCACGAGGCCTCCACCCTCATCCAAGAGGAGGCGCACGAGGATTGTGAGGTGATCTGGGGTTGGGTCATCGACGAGAGCATGGAGGACGAAGCACGGGTCACCGTCATCGCCACCGGTTTCGAGGAGTCCCGCCAGATGCTGCAGCCACAGTCCATCGAGCGTCGGGTCAATGAGCGGGTGATGCGCCACGCGGTCGGCCGTCCGTCGCGCGGCGGACGCGAGCTTCACAGTGGCATCGACCGGCTGTACGAGGACTACGACATCCCGACGTTCTTCAAGAACGCCGACTGATCAGGAAGACCGCAAGAGAAGAGAAGAGGAGACGCAACCAACAGCGTTCGTAAGGACGCATCCTCCGGCTCGCGCGGCGCCCTCCGATGCTGCGCAGGCCACCCAAGGGGGTTCCCCGGGCAGGGGGAACCCCGAGAGGGCCGTGGACAGAAATCCACGGCCCTCTTTTTCTCTTGGGGCGCCACACCGCTGTGGTCACAACCCCTCGATCCTGGCGACGGCCCTCTCTCTCGCGTCGCGGAGCTGCTCCACCCTTCGACTCTTCCACCCGATACGGGTCGCCATGTCGAGCCCCAGGTCGTAGCTGCGCATCGCCTTCACCCACACCGTCTCCACCTTGCCGAGCACCCCTTCTTCGTAGACCTCGAGCTGCTCGGGGGTGAGCTTCCTGGGGCGCCGGTGGACCGCGAGGTCGTCGCCGAAGGCCTGGTAGGCGTCGCCAAGGGTGAGCAGTCCCTCCAGGACCCACTCCGGCTCGTCCAGTTCGGCGGCCTCGGTGACCTGTTTCTCGATGCCGTCGATCAGGGTGGCACGCTTCTGCAGGCGCTTCACGAGCTTCTTCTCGCCCTTGTCGAAGGTGAGCTCCGCCGCCTGGTCAGCCAGGACCCGGGCGATGGTGGCCCGCGCCTTGGCCTGGTAGAAGGTGAGCTCCTTCGTCGTCACCTCGTGGAGGGCGTCCCGGAGGATGCGGAGGCCCTTGCGGGTGCGGCCCGCCTGCACGGTGAGGATGCCCTCCACGAGCTCGTACTTGTGTCGATCGAGGGGCTCCAGTTCCCGGGCATCGATGCGGTGGAGCCATTCCAGCCCTTCCTTGGGGACGCCGAGCGTGCCCAGGGCCTCCGCCTTGCGGAACGACCGGTCGCGATGGAGCGGACTGATCGGCCACTGGCGCATCCCTTCGTCATACAGGCGGATCGCCTGGGCGGGATCGCCCTCCAGCTCCCAGCTCACCCCGCGTAGATAAACAACCAGGTCGACGTCCACTTCCCCGCGGCCGAGCGCCTGGTCGAGCGCGATGCGGGCTCCCTGGTAGTCGCCGCCCTCGAGGCGGGTCCGGGCGAGCTCTACCAGCTCAGCGGCGGATGCGACGGGAGGGGCGACGAGGGTCTCGTGCACCTCGGGGCCCGGTTGCTGCCCGATCTCGTCCTGGGCCCGGGCAGGTCCTGCCCAGAGGAGCATCGCCAGGACGATGAGGCTGGTTGCCATGGGGGTGCTCCACTGCGAACCGGCCCCCCGCAAGCGGGAGGCCGGTAGCCACGATGGCCGTGAGGAATGCGCCGGAACCCCCTACTGAGTCAGTAGGTGGGCTTCATATCACCGCTTCCGGCAACCCTTTCAGAAGGGCGTGCGCTCCACGGCGAGGGATCGAATCCCTGGTCATTCATACGAGGGGGACCACTGGCAGCTCCCAAACACGCACCTCGCAGCGATCCAAAGGGTATTGCACGCTGATGGTGGCCGGCAAGGACCGGTCACGGTAGGTCGCCCACGCCGCAGGTGACCCGCGCGCAATCGGGTCCGGGCCCGTCGTGGATTCGGCTGACCTGAAACGCCCAAGGGGGGCGAAGCATCCCCGAGACGATCGCAACAGGAGATTGAATGGCCCTGCAGGCCGTGGTCCTCATCGCCTACTTCGCCTCTCTCCTCCCCCTGGCGGTGCTCGGCCTGCATCGGCTGGCGCTCGTGTGGCTGCGGACCCGGCCCGACCCCGACGCCGAACCCGAGGTGCTGGACACCTGGCCGATGGTGACGGTCCAGGTACCCCTCTACAACGAGCGATACGTCGCGGAGCGCATCATTGGCGCCGTGGCGGCGTTGGACTACCCGCGCGACCGGCTGGAGATCCAGGTCCTCGACGATTCCACCGACGACACCCGGGACCGGGTCGATCGGGTCGCACACCGCTTGCGCCAGGCAGGCGCTCCGATCGAGGTCCTGCGGCGCGAGCAACGCGTTGGTTTCAAGGCGGGCGCCCTGGAAGCGGGGATGCGCCGAGCCAGAGGCTCCCTGATCGCGGTGTTGGACGCCGATTTCGTTCCCGAACCCGACTTCCTGCGGCGCATGGTGCCCTGGTTCCGTGAGGACGTGGGCATGGTGCAGGCCCGATGGGGACACCTGAACGCCGAGGAGTCCTGGCTGACGCGCGCACAGGCGACGCTGCTCGACGGGCACTTCGTCACCGAGCACGGGGCGCGGTACCGGTCCGGGCGGTGGTTCAACTTCAACGGGACGGCGGGCGTGTGGCGTCGCCAGGCGATCGAGGACGCGGGGGGATGGGAGCACGACACCCTCACCGAAGACCTCGACCTGAGCTATCGGGCCCAACTCGCGGGATGGCGCTTCGTGTACCGAGATGAGGTGGTGGTTCGCGCAGAACTGCCCGCCGACATGGGTGCCTTCAAGGCGCAGCAGAACCGATGGGCCCGGGGGGGAATTCAAGTGGCGCGCAAGCTGCTGGGGCGCATCTGGAGGTCTCGGGTTCCGCTACGGCTGAAGGTAGAGGCCAGCTTCCACCTGCTCTCGAACCTGGCGTACCCCCTCCTCGTGGCACTCGCGGCGCTGTTGCCTTTCGCAGTGTGGGCCCGTGGCAGTGGCGTTGCGCCGGCACTCCTCGGGCTCGACGTGGTGCTGTTCCTTGCCGCTACGGTCTCGGTGTTCGTCTTCTACGGGGCGGCGGTGCTGCACCTGGGTGGGCGGGGAACGGGGGTTCGGCTGTGGGGGCTCCCCGTGGTGATGGCGCTGGGCCTGGGGCTGGCGATCGCCCAGACGAGAGCGGTGTGGCAGGGCGTGACGGGCTCGGTCGGGTGCTTCGCGCGCACTCCGAAGAAGGGGGGGGCGTCTCGTCGCGAGGGCTATGGGGCGCGGTCCGACCGGGTGCTCGTCCTGGAAGCGCTCATGGCGGTGTGGCAGCTCGTCGGGTTGGGTTGGGCGGTCCAGATGGGCTGGGTGGCATCGCTACCGTTCATGGCGTTGTTCGCGGCGGGATACCTGGCCGTGGTTCTTCAGGCGGTCATCGATGCCGGACGTTCGCGGGGGCGGCGGGCGGACCGGACGGTGCGGTTGGCTGCTTCACGTGACGGCGGAGGAGCGCCTCGACGGCAAGGAACGCGAGTGCTGGACCCCAGGTGATCCAGGGCAGCCACGCCGGGACCTGCCACTGGTCGGTTCCGGGGTCGTAGCCGAGCAGGACACCGTAGGAGCCCAGGAGGGCCACGGATGCTGCCGCCCACCCCCACCGACGCCGCATCAGCGAGGGGACCAGGACCCACAGCAGGTACCAGGGGTGCACGGTGGGGGAGAGGAGCACGAACGCGGCTCCGGCGACCGCCCAGGTGCCCACGGGCTCTCGATACCGCCACCAGCCCCACCCGACCGCGGTGACCCCCGCTCCGGCGAGAACCGGTCGGGTGTAGGGCCCGAGCACCGGCGCGAGCAGTGGGTAGACCAGCCCGTTGAAGGACCAACTCGACCAGTAGGTGTGCATCGAGGCCACCAGGGCCGGTCCGGCGTCCAGGACGGGCCACAGGAGCACCACCATGGCCACTCCAGCGATCAGGAGCCCGGCGACCTCGCGCCGCCAGGCCTGCCGGGTGAACATCACCGGAAGGAGGAGGACGGGAAACAGCTTCACCCCGGCCCCCGCCACCACCCCAAGCACGGCGGGACCGGGCCGGCCACGCTGCCAGGCCAGAACCGCCGCCGCGGTCAGCGCGACCGCGACCACGTCCAGGTGGGCGCCGGCCGCCGACTCCAACGCCGGCACCGGGTGCAGGGCGTAGAGCCACGCCGGCCATACCGAGGCCCCCGTTCCACGAAGCATCAGGGCGAGGGCGAGCACCGTGACCAGGTCGAGGGACGCAGTGCACGCCTGGGCGAGCCACGGGCTGCCGCCCAGGAGGTGGAGGAGTCGGAACCATCCCAGCGCGAGGGGTGGGTAGATGGAGGTGAGACCGGGGTGGTTGACGTGCGCGCGCAGGGCATCGTCGAGGCCCGGAAGGGACGCCGGTGACTCGAGGAAGGGGTTTCCGCCCGCGGCAAGGACGGTCCCTTCCCAGAGATAGCGGAACAGGTCGTCCGAGAGCAGGGGAGGGCTGCCCACGAGGGGGATTCGCACCGCCGCCGCCGCGAGGAGGAGCACTGGAAGCCCTACGGGTGTCCTTCGAGAGGTCCATGCGGCGCCGAAGGCGGCAGCTCCCCACGCCCAGCCCACCGGAACCACACTGGCTCCCGCGGTCCGGTCTGGCGCGCCGTGGAGGAGGAGCGCGCACAGGAGGCTGAAACCGACGCACAGGAGCGTTGTCAGCAGGAGGAACCGAGTGGAGTGTCGTGGCGCCATGTTGAACCGATGCGCACGGTATGCCGGGGGGTTCGCAATCGCGGCGAAACCGTGGTACCAAATCGATACCCGCCGGTTCCCCCTTCCCCAAGCTCTTCGCGGAGTTTCCCCATGATTCCCTCCCTCGCTCGCGCGCCCTCGCGCTCCAGGCTCTGGTACCTGCCGCTGATCGCTGTGTTCCTCCTCGGTGCGGCCGACACGAAGAAGAAGGGGTGCAGCTGCAAGCCCGACGAGGAGCCGGTGGTGGAGGAGGCGGTGGTGGAGGTGCAACCGGTGGAGGTCCAACTCCAGGTGACCTCGATCGACCCCGCGAGGGGTGAGGCGGGTCAGCGCTTCGACGCTCGCGTGTACGGCAGCGCGTTCCAGGCTGGCGCCCACGTGCACATCGGTGATCTCCAGGCCTTGGGTCCCCGGGTTGTCGACGAGAACACCATCGCGCTGAGCGTTCCGGCAATGGATGAAGGAACCTACGACGTGATCGTGACCAACCCGGGCGGCGATCGGGCCACCCTGCGTCGGGGCATGCGCATCGAGAGCACCCTGCCGGACTGCAGCTTCCTGCGGGTGTACTTCGAGTTCGACCAGGCAAGTCTGGTCACGGATGCCACCGGTGCCCTGGACGGGCTCATGGAGTGCTACCAGTCGACCCACTCGCGGATCACCGTAGAGGGGCACTGCGACGAACGCGGCACGGTGGAGTACAACCTCGCGCTGGGCCAACGACGCGCCGTCACCGTGGAGCGCTACCTGGCCACGCACGGGGTTTCGAGCTCCCGCCTCGAGAGTGTCTCCTATGGCGAAGAGCGCCCCGTGGACCCCGGACACAACGACAGCGCTTGGGCCCACAATCGTCGGGTGGACATCTATGTGGGCAACTAGGGCCCCGCTCTGGGCCTTTCTGCTCCTGACCCCCGCGCTGGCGGGGTGTCCCATGTCGAACAAGGCGGCGACCGGGGCCTACGTGCGCCAGGTGACCACGGCGACGGTGCGGGTGGCACAACTCGAGGCGGCCCTGGTGGACGCAGAGGCCCGGATCGCCCAGCTCGAAGAAGCGCTTCGCGCGCAGGTCGAGGAGGAATACACCAAGCTCGAGACCTTGGAGGAGGTCAACAGCGAGGTGGGCCGGATTCGCGGCGAGATCGAGGTGCTCCAGTTCGAGCTGGCCGACACCTCGAGCTCGATAGACGAGCTCACCATCGACCAGGAAAGGCGGATGCTGCACGGCGAGCACCGCCTCGCCCAGCTGGAAGGGTTCCTGGGCGTCCAGCCTCCCCCTCCGCCCACGGACGAGGAGATGGGCATCGTGTCGATGGATGACGATGGCGCGGTCGAGGTGCCCGAGATGGAGGAGGGGGGGGGCCCGGGGCCGGAGGGGGCACTGGAAACCGAGTCGGCAGAGGAAGAGATCCCCACACCAGATGACGTCCAGGGGATCCTGGAGATGTCGGTGGCCCACATGGATGCCGGGCGCCACCAGGTGGCACGCGCCCTGCTGGAGAAGGCGGTGGCCGAGCACCCGGGCGCCCCGGAGATGGACGAGGTCCGCTACCGCATCGCCGAGACCTTCTTCAACGAAGGGAATTGGTCTCGTGCCATCAGCGAGTACAACAAGGTGATCGAGGGGTGGTCGCTGAGCGTGTGGGCACCGTGGGCGATGTTGTCCCAGGGCGACGCCTTCGCGGCCTGGGGCCAGCCCGACAACGCCAAGCTGTTCTACGAAGAGGTCATCCGGGTCTATCCGCAGAGCGACGCGGCAAGAGACGCCAAGAAGCTTCTCGCACAACAGTAGTCGACCGCCCGGGGCGGTCTGACGCCGTCCGCACTTGACCGCGGGGACTTCGAAGTTAGATTCGCCGCGACAACCTGATCCCGAACACGGGGGTGGGTCCGTGCGGACCGCCCCTGTTTTTTTTGCCTGAGGCACATGGACCCCTTCGAGCTTCGCATGCAGGTCCGCGCAATCATCGAGCCCACGGTGCGCCGTTTGTGCTACGACCTGATTGCGGTCCAGTGGGCGGGAGACCAAAAGGGATTTGTGCTTTGCCTGTTCATCGACGGTCCTGGAGGCATCGGGGCCGACGACTGCGCGCAGGTCTCGGTGCACGTGTCCCCCCTCCTCGACGAGGCCGACCCGATCCGCGGGCGCTATAAGCTCGAGGTGAGCAGCCCCGGGATCGACCGGCCGTTGGAGCGACTGGAGGACTTTCAGCGCTTCGATGGTTGCCGATCCAAGATCCTGCTCTTCGAAGGACACCCGCGTCGCCGCTACACCGGCGTGCTGGCGGGGGTGGACGGCGAGGAAGTGCTCATTGTGGTGGACGGGCAGGAACACAAGGTCGACTACGACGCCATCGAGAAGGCACACCTGGTCCTCGACCTGCACGAATACGAGCAGACGCGGCACGCGGCGCCACCGAAGGAGAGTCCCGAATGATCAGCGATCTTGAACGGTTGGTGGATTCGATCACCCGCGAGAAGAACATCCCGCGCGACGTGGTCATCGAGATCCTGGAATCGGCCATGGAAGCCGCGGGGCGCAAGCGCTTCGGCATGACCAAGGACATCGAGGCGCAGTACAACGAGGAGTTGGGCGAGGTCGAGCTGTTCGAGTTCCGGACCGTGGTCGACGATGTCGAGGACGAGGACCTGGAGATCCACCTCGAGGAGGCACAGGAACTGGACCCCGAGTGCCTGATCGGTGACTCCCTCGGCATCAAGATGAACGTGGAGGAGCTGGGCCGCATCGCCGCGCAGACGGCCAAGCAGGTCATCATCCAGAAGATCCGGGACGCCGAGCGCGAGCTCACCTTCAACGAGTTCAAGGACCGAAAGGGCGAGCTCATCACCGGTATCGTGCGCCGGTTCGAGAAGGGGAACATCATCGTCGATCTGAACCGGGCCGAGGCCATCCTTCCGAGGCGCGAGCAGGTTCCGACCGAAACCTACCGGCCGGGCGACCGCATTCAGGCCTTCGTGCTGGACATCACCCGAGCCACCCGCCAACCCCAGGTGGTGCTCAGCCGCACCCATCCGGGCCTGCTGATGAAGCTGTTCGAAATGGAGGTGCCCGAGATCTACGAGGGCATCGTCCGCATCGAGGCTTGCGCTCGCGAGCCGGGACATCGCGCGAAGATCGCCGTTTCCTCGGTGGACCCGGACGTCGATCCTGTGGGCGCTTGCGTTGGTTTGAAGGGCTCGCGCGTCCAGGCGGTGGTGGCCGAGCTTCGTGGCGAGGCCATCGACATCATCCCCTGGCACCCCGATCCGGCGCGGTTCATCGTGTACGCCATCGCGCCCGCGCATGTGGACCGGGTGTACATCGACGACTCAACCCACACCATGGAGCTTGTGGTTCCGGACGACCAGCTTGCCAAGGCGATCGGTCGGCGGGGCCAAAACGTGCGGCTTGCGGCCCAACTCACAGGGTGGCGCATCGACATCTACTCCGAGACCAAGCACAGCCAGATGCTCGACGACGCGCGAAAGGAGATCTCGCGCATACCAGACCTGTCCGATACCGAGGTCGACATCCTCGTCCGCAGCGGCTTCCAGTCCGCTCAGGAGCTCGCCGACGCCGAGGCGGCGGAGGTGGCTGGCTTGCTCGACCTCGAGGACGACAGGGCGACGGCGGTCATCGGCTCGGCGGACAAGGTGGTCGCCGAGCTCATCATGGAGGAGGCTGCGCGGCGGAACCTGCCCGAGCCCGTCGAGGAAGAGGTCGAGGAGGAAGAACCGCCGGAGGCAGAGCCGGACAAGGAGGAGTTGCCCTCCGAGTCCGTCGAGGATCCGGAGGAGGCGTTGCCCTCCGAGCCTGTCGAGGATCCGGAGGAGGCGTTGCCACCCGAGCCTGTCGAGGATCCGGAGGAGGCGTTGCCACCCGAGCCCGTCGAGGATCCGGAGGAGGGAGCGGGCACCGATTGAAGCCACGTCGCACCTGCATCGCCTGCCGCCAGGTGGAGGAACGGACGGACCTGGTGCGCCTCGTCCTCTCCCCCGAGCACGAGGTGGTGGTCGACTACTACGGCAGGCTCCCCGGCCGCGGCGCATGGGTGCATTGTCAGCATGAGTGCATCGAGGCGCTGGTCAGGAGACCGGCGACCGTCGCTCGGGCGCTGAAGCACCAGGTAGACGTGGCGGATCTCGGCGCTTGGATCGTTCGTGCGGTGGTGCGCGCCGTGGAGGACGGTCTGTCCCTGGCAGCAGCGGGTGGTGCGTTGGTCGGCGGGCACGATGCGCTGGAGCGAGCGCTGGAGGAGGGACGCATCGCTGAGGTCGTGGTCGCATCGGACGCCTCGGAGCGTACGGTTGGCGGTCTTCGGCGGGTGGCCGGCGATGACGTCCCTTTCGTCGTCCTCTCCGCGACCCGTGAAGCCCTCGGAACGAGGGTTGGGAAGAGGTCACGGGCTGCCCTTGGTGTCCTGGTTGCGCCGGCGTCCACGCACCTTCTGCGACAGTTGCACCGCCTGCGGAACGTGGGTTACGTGTCGGCGTCAAGGAGCCGTGGTGATGGATGACCGGTAGAACCGGGCATGTGTGGGCGGTCTCAGCTTGCCCGATGGAGCCGCCCAACCACGCCGTGACCTGACCGTCCCCGTGCGGCCCGGTTGCGAGGAAGGGCCGCTAGGGGATTCATGGCAAAGAAGGATCTGCTCGAACGACTTTCACAGGCGCCGACCGACGGCCTCACCCGTCGCGTCGAGCCGAGTGATGGCCCGCGGCCCACCTCGGACCTCATCCAGACGCGCGTGAGCCGGAAGGTCGTTCGCCGCCGCCGCAAGGAGCCGAGTCCCGTCGTGGTCGAGGAAGCGGAGGCCACGGTCGCCCCGACGCCCCCGACGACGGTGCCCACCGAGCTCTGCGCCGGCGAAAAGGTCGAAGAGACCGCTGCCCCGGCAGAGGAGGCTGCTCCGAAGGTCGAGGAGCCGACCGCCGAGGTTCCCGTGGAGGAAGTCTCGGTCGCGGTGCCCGAACCCGTGGAGGCACCACAAGCCGAGGAGATCCCGGCGGTCGAGCCAGTACAAGAGGCTCCGGCGCCAGCACCCGAACCGGTCGTGGCCGCGGAGTCCGAGTCCGAGCCTGCTCCCGCGCCTGCGCCAACACCCATACCCAAGCCTGAGTCAGGGCAGGTTCCGGAGCAGCCGCGGTTCGAGGGTCTGGGCAAGGCAGTCGTGATGCCGCCCCCGGGCTACGACCCCACCAACCCCGAGAATTGGCGGCGCGAGCAGACGGCCCGGCCCGCGCGCCCGCGGCCACCGGCCGCAAAACCAAAAGCGCCCGCAACGCCCGCCGAGGATGCGAAGTTCCGGGGTCGCCGACGGGTGGCGGCCGGTGCCGGCGACTACCGAGACGGTCGCCGAGGAGCACGCCGCGGCCGCAATGCGCCTGGACGCAACCTGCGCCATCGCGACGGGCCGATGCGGCGGAAGCCGCGCCGCAAGGGCGGTGGGGGCGTTCGGACGCCTTCGCCGACCCCCAAGGCGATCAAGCGGAAGGTCCGTGTCGACAATGTGATCTCGGTCAGCCAACTTGCCCACGAAATGGGGATCAAGGCCTCCCAGGTAATCAAAGAGCTCATGGGCATGGACTACATGGCCACGGCCAACGAGATGCTCGACATCGATACGGCCTCCCTGGTAGCGGCGGAGTTCGAGTACCAGGTGGAGAACGTCGGATTCCAGGAGAAGGAGTTCATCCCGCAGATGGCCGAGGGAGAGGACGAGGGGGCGAAGGAGCCCCGACCCCCGGTCGTGACCATCATGGGCCACGTCGACCACGGCAAGACCACCCTCCTCGACGGCATCCGGGACGCACGGGTGGCTTTGGGCGAGGCAGGAGGAATCACGCAGCATATCGGGGCCTACCAGGTGGAGCAGGAGGACCGGGTCGTCACCTTCATCGACACCCCGGGCCATGCGGCGTTCACCGAGATGCGCGCCCGCGGCGCCAGCGTCACCGACATCGTCGTCCTGGTGGTCGCGGCTGACGATGGGGTGCAGCCCCAGACCGAGGAGGCGATCTCCCACGCCAAGGCTGCAGACGTCCCCATCGTCGTGGCCATCAACAAGATCGACAGGCCCGGGGTGAACCCGGACCAGATCAAGAACAAGCTCGGTGAGTACGGCCTGTCGCCAGAGGAATGGGGTGGAGACACCCTGTTTGCCGAGGTCTCCGCGCTGAAGCGCCAGGGGATCGACGAACTGCTGGAGCAGATCCTCCTCCAAGCAGACCTGCTGGATCTCACCGCCAACCCCGATCGGCACGCCGAGGGCGTCGTCATCGAGTCGAAGATGGAGCGGGGACGCGGTGCAGTGGCGACGGTGCTGGTGCACAAGGGCACCCTTCCCCGGGGCGATCACGTGGTGCTGGGTGCCGTCTACGGGAAAGTCCGGGCAATGGTCGACCACAAGGGCGAGATGATCCAGGAGGCGGGCCCGTCCATGCCGGTGGAGATCTTCGGGCTCAACCACCTACCGCAGACCGGTGATGTGCTCACCACGGTGGAGAGCGAGAAGAACGCGAAGACCCTTGCCGAGCACCGGGCAGCGCAGCAGCGCCAGGAGGAGTTGGCGCGGCACCGTCGCCGGACGGCGGAGGACCTGTTCGCGGCGGCTCGTGGCGAGGAGCTGCGCACCCTGAACATCATCCTCAAGGCAGACGTGCAGGGAAGCCTGGAGGCCATCCGGGCCGCCATCGAGCGGATCGATGTGGATGGCGCCGAGGTGCGCATCCTCCATGCCGGAGTGGGGGCCATCTCCGAGTCGGACGTCAACCTGGCCGCCTCCGACAATGCCCTGCTCATCGGGTTTGGCGTGTCCCTGGACCCCAATGCCCGGGCGGCAGCGAGCGGGCAGGGGGTCGAGGCCGAGCTGTTCGACGTCATCTATGGGGTCCTCGACCGGGTGAAGGGTCTCCTCACCGGTCTGCTCGAGCCGGAGTACGAGTCGGTGCGCCGTGGCTCGGCCGAGGTACGTGCCATCTTCCGGATCTCCAAGGTCGGCACCGTCGCCGGCTGCTTCGTGCTGGACGGGGTGGTTGGCCGCAACCACACCGCAAAGCTGCTGCGCAAGGGACGAGAGCTCTGGGAGGGCCGTGTCTCGACGCTGAAGCGTTTCAAGGATGACGTGAAGGAAGTCCAGTCCGGCTACGAGTGTGGCATCGCGCTCGAGGGGTACAACCGCCTCGAGGAGGGCGACGTCATCGAGACCTACTCCCTCGAAGAGGTGGGTCGCGAATAGGCCCCGTCGGTCGACGCATGGTCCGCACCGTCCACATCGGGGTCCTGCACCTGGTGCTCCGCATCAGCGGGGCGCGCACGCTCAAGGACCGGCGCCAGGTGGTGCGTAGCCTGCGCGACCGGGTGCGCCACCGGTTCGACGTGACCTGGCACGAGGTGGAACCGTCTGATTCGCCCGCGCGGTGTGGCGTGGTGTGCACCACGGGCGGCAATGATTCACGTTTGATCCGGTCAATCCTCGATCGTGTGCACCGTTTCGTAGAGCAGAGCGGGCATGCCTGGCCGGAGACGGTCGACTTGGACGTCTTCCCGTGGCATCCTCCCGATGGCCCCTGGCACATGGAGGAAACCACGGATGGGTGAGCTGGCGAGACGCCGGAGCGCGCGTGACCTCTGGATCTCTCGCAGTCACCTCTGGGCAGCCGCTGCCGGGGCGCTGCTTCTGGCGATCACCGCATTCTCCTTCGGCATCGTGGTGGGCGGCGGTGAGTCCGCGCACGCCTCGCGGGCACCGCTCGGGTCTCTCGACGCCGCGCCCGACGACAGCTTGGTGGAGCTTCTCGCGCGGGTGGACGCGAGCGCTGACCCGAGCGGTGGCGTTGCGGGCCTCACCTTCCCTGGGGCGCTGTCGGGAGAGGCCGAGTCGAGCGGTGTGCCCCAGCCCCCACGGGAGTTCCGCGGGGTTGCGGTGGTAGAGGCAGCGCCGGTGGCGATGGGGCCGGTGGCGGACAACCCTCCACCGGGCCGTTTCGCGGTGACGGTGTTGCGCTCGGGGAACGGGAAGCGTGCCATCGCCCTTCGGGACCAACTCGGCGCCCGCGGTCTTCCCGCTTGGACCGGTGCAGAGATGCAGGGTGGCTCGATGATGTACCGGGTGGCGCTGGGTGGCTTCCTCACCGAAGCCGAGGCCGTCGTCGCGTTGGACGGCTATCGCGCCCGCGTCGTGGACCTACCGCTCCTCGCAGGCGCGACGGTGGAGCCGATCCGCTAGCGGGCGCCCCGAAGCCGGGCTCGTCGGCGGAGGGCCGCGCCGCGTGGAAGATCTGGAAGTGTGTGGAGGGTAGTGGTCCGCTGGTGGGTGGCGGCGGATAGAACGGGGGTGCTGGAGCGGTCTTCCCGTGAAGGGAGGAGCGATGAACGAGATTGGGGGCTTCTGGCTCGGGGCGGCGACCCACGGCCGGGGGGTGGACCTGCTGGCGCTGGCGGAAGGGGCTGGTGGGTTCGAGGGGTTGATCGCCGGGGGACGGGAGGCGTTGGTGGTGGGCGGGGTGGAGGCGGTGGCCGCGCGGGCATGGGCGAGCACGCCGGGTTGCTGCTCGCGGGGCAGGGTCCTCACCCTCGGCTGCCCGGACTACGCGGCCCGCCTCCGGGAGCTGCCCGCGCCGCCGCCCTTCGTGTCT
>JAFDJI010000822.1 GCA_019307545.1 Deltaproteobacteria bacterium
GGCCATTCGCGACCCAGATCGGGGAGGGTCACTCGGATTGTGCGCTGCGGTGGGGGGGCCAGGGGGACACTGATGATCTGGGTGCCTTCCCCGGGCTCCACCAGGACGTTCTGGCTTCCCGCGCCGCACCACGCCGGACATTCGGCCCCAGGACACGTCTCGAGGGGGCAGTCCTTCCCGATCGCCCACGACAGGGTGGCCTCCCCGATGGGGATCTCCCCGAACCGGTACACCCAACTCACCCGTGATCGCGATGGCTGGTCGCCGATCTCGAGCGCCACCTCCGTTCCGGGGGTCACGCCGCTGACGACTGCGTCGACCGACCGCTCGGGAGGACCCTGAAGAGCGCTCTCGCCGAGGACCACCCACCCGACGAGGACCCCCACCACACCCAGGCCGACGACCAAGACCGCGCTCACCAAGGCGAGGAGCAGGGTTGAACGACCGGTACCCAGCGCCAGCAGGCTGTTGTGGGTCACCACCGTCTGCGCCTCGGAGGATGGCTCTTCCCGGGGCTCCGCTGGTACTGGGGTCGCGTCGAGTACCTTTGCCCACTCGTCGCGGATCGGTCGGGACTCCATCGGGTCGACCCAGGTGGTGCGATCCTCCGCCTCCCACGGGTGGAGGGGAGCGATGGTCTGCCCCGCGGTCCGCTTCACCCGTGGGATCAGCTCCTTCACCCGGTCCCGCACGTCCGCCATGCGGGCGGGGCGGTTTTCGGGGTTGGGCTGCGTCAGATCCTCGTTGAGCTCTCGGAGGTCATCGTGGTAGTCCGGGCCCGGATCCAGGGGCGGGTGGTCCTGCTTCGCGATGATCACCTGCATCGCCTGCTGGCGGGCGCTGCCCTTCCCGGAGACGGGGAACGCCACCTGGCCACGGAGCATCTCCCAGAACACCACCCCCGAGGCGTACATGTCCCACTTCTCGGGGTCCATCGTCTCGGGTTTGATCCACTCGGGCGGGGCGTAGCTCACGGTCCCGAAGGTGGTGTTCGACTGGGTGAGGCGCGTCTGGTCGGCTTCCATGGCCAGGCCGAAGTCCACCAGGGTCAGTCGCCCCTCCTCGTTGACCAGCACGTTCGCGGGCTTGACATCGCGGTGGCGCACGCCCCGCTCGTGCAGGTAGGCAAGGGCTTCGGTGAGCTGGCGCATCACGGCGAGCGCGTCGGGAAATGCCAGGGCGCCAGTCTGCAGCATGGATTCGAGGCTCTTGCCCTCGACGAACTCCATCTCCAGGTAGGGCGGATCGGAGTCGGTGCGGACATTGCGCACCTTCACGATGTTCGGGTGGTCGAGCGCGAACAGGATCTCTGCCTCGCGGATGAAGCGTTGCTCGGCACCCGGCACGTGCTGCAGCGAGCTCTCCAGGACCTTCACCGCGGCCAGGATGCGCGGCGCAGACCGGTTGTGGCAGCGGTACACCGAGCCCATGCCTCCAGAACCCAGTGCGTTCTCGACGACCCAGATGTCGATTTGGTCGCCTGGCTGGAGCACCGACCCTCCGAGGTGCGAATCTACCGCAGGCAGACCCGGCATGATCTGGAACTGCGGATGGCCTTCGAGTCGGTGTAAGCGTGTATCTGTGATGCGACGCGGTTCCATGGGCATCTTCTTGCGCGGTGTGGTCGCGGCCTGGGTGCTGGGCCCGTCCCCAGCCGTCGCGGCCACCCTCTACGTGCCCTCGCCACAGCATCCGACCCTCGCCTCTGCGGTTTCGGCGGCGACGGATGGAGATTCCATCGAGGTCGACGCCACGTGGACGCCGGCCGAGCCGACGGTGTTCCTGGACGTCGGCGTCACCGTCAGGGGGGCCGGTGGGCTCGCGAGCCTTCCCGCGTTGGTGGTGGGCGGCGGCGCGGCAGTGATCCTGGATGACGTGTCGTTCGTCGGGCTCGCGGCAGGGCCGGCGGTGGTCGTTGGACCAGGAGCCGCGGTGGATCTCGTCGACGCGCTGTTCGACGGCAACGCCCTCGGCGGACTGATCGTCGATGGCGCGTCCGCCACCCTCGAGGGTTGCACCTTCCGCGACAACGGAGACCCGACGCACTGGGACCAGGGCGTCGACATCTGGGTGTCCGAAGGCGTGGTGACCGTGGGGAACAGCACCTTCTCCAGCGATGCAACCTCTGCGGAGGAATGGGGCGCGGTCTTCCTGGAGGGCGCCAGCGCATCCTTCGTCGGCACCGAGTTCGAGGGCTATCGCGGGGATCGCGGCGCGGTGTTCCATGCCATCCCCGGGGACAGCGGTGGGGTGTTGGTCCTCGACCAGGTCACCGTGGTGGGTGCCCATGCGTCGGAGGAGGGCGGCGTGGCATGGCTGGACCACGTCGAGACCACCGTCGTCGGTTCGGTGTTCACTGGCCTCTCCAGCGATGGGGATGCAGCCGGGTTCTACGTCTCGGGGTGAGGACGAGCGATTTGCGCGCGCTGGCCGACGGCGGCTTCGTGCGGGCCACCGATGGCGCTGAGGTGCGAGCGGACGACGTGGGGTTCGCCGGAACCACCAACTGGGCCGCCGCACGCTCCGGCGGTGCCTTCTCCCTCGAGGACAGCTCCCTTGAGTGGGCGAACGGGTGGGCGCGGGACCTCTGGGTCTCGGATGAGGGAGCGGTCGTGGCCGGGAAGGGGAGCAGCGTCCTCCTCGACGCGATCGTGGCCACCGGGAACACCGCGATGCGCGGCGGCGTCCTGTGGGCAGATGGCTCCTCTTGGGTCGAGGTCCTCGAGAGCCGGTTCGAGGGCAACCTGGGGCTGGTAGACGCGGGTGTGCTGGGTCTGCACGGGTCTGCGGACGGCCAGATCACCGGGAACCGCTTCTGCGCCAACGACAGCGGGCTGGGGGGTGCCGCCCTCTCCTTGGCCGGGTTCGCCACGGGTCGACTCGAGGTCCAGAACAACGTCTTCCAGGACAACACCGGCTGGGCCGGCGGGACCATGCTCGCGATCGGGACGGGCCTCTCGCCGGGCGACGGCCTGTCGGTGGTGAACAACACCTTCCTGGGCAACGGCGGGTCGGCGGTGGCGGTGGCCGACACCCCGCTTGCCCTCTGGAACAACATCTTGATGGGATCGGCGGTTGGGTTGGCCTGGGTCGGGGTTTCCACCGTCGAGGGCGGCCACAACCTCTGGAACGGCAACGACCTGGACACGGTGGGCGCTTCCCTTCCCGGGATCGGGGCGGTGCTGGCCGACCCAACGTTCCACCACTATCTCCCGGGCGACTGCGACTCGGTACTGTGGCTCGCCCCCGGCTCACCGGCGCGGGATGCCGGAACCCACACGCTCACCGATCCGGACGGGTCCCGCTCCGACATCGGCGCCTACGGGGGCCCACTCTCCGATCTCCCCGATGGCGATGCCGACGGCTGGTACGCCGACCTCGACTGCGCAGACGACCTGGCTGGGGTTCACCCTGGGGCCACCGAGGTGCCCTACGACGGCATCGACCAGGACTGCGACGGCGCCGACCTGTGCGACGTGGACCTCGATGGCTTCGACGCGTGGGAGTGTGACGGTCCGGACTGTGATGACGGGGAGAGCGAGGTGAACCCCGACGCGACCGAGGCATGGTACGACG
>JAFDJI010000179.1 GCA_019307545.1 Deltaproteobacteria bacterium
TCGCACCACTTGCTGGACTCGGCCGAGATCATGCACAACTCGCGGGCCGCACCCGTGTCTTGGCCGGTGTCCTTGGCGAAGGCGTACCACTCGCGGGCATACTTCTTGGTGTCCTCGCGCGCGCGGTAGAGCGCGCGCTCGGCCTCGTCGCTCTGGTCCTGGGCGTGCGCTTTCTTGACCTCCTCAAACGCGTACTTCGCCGCGGCCGCGCGGAGCTTGTACAGGGAGTACACACGCTTGTCGTACAGCTCTCCGCTCCATACCGCGCGGTGGGTGAGGGCCACGTTCGCCAGGTCCATCACGGTGTTGCTGTGCTCCGGCCCCTTTGCCATGAGGAGGAGGGCATACCGGTAGTTCATCTCCGGGTTGCTCCCGTCGACCTCCTTCAGGTGGCGGGCGAGCAGCAGTTCCTGGTCCTTCTGGACGCCGGTCGCATAGGCGTTCGTGAGCAGGATCACGGAGACGCGCTCCCGATCGAGGGAGGTCGGTGCACGCCCGAAGACCGTCTCCAGACACCGGATCTCGGCCTCGAACAGCTCCCCGTTCCTGGCCGACAGCTTCATGGAGATCGGATCCCCACATGCAGTGAGGTAATCCTCGCTGGGCGGCAAGTCGGCGTCGGCTACCGCCGGCTCTGGCTCCGGGCGCGAGACTGCGGGCTCCGGTCGAGGGGTGGCCGTCGTGGGCGCGGGTCGCGTCGCCGTGGGCGCGGTGCGCACAGTGGTCGGCTTGGGCGTCGGGACGGGGGCTGGCCGAGTCACCGGGGACGTGGTCGGACTCGGGGCCGGTGCGGGCTCTGCCACGGGCCTGGTGGCGATGGCTGGCGGAGGTTCGGGCTCGGGTTCCGTCTCCGGGGCCGCTGCCACAGCCTCCTCTTGGCCCTCGGGCGGCGCGCCGGCTTCTTTCCATTTCTCGAAGAACTCGCGCCGCTTCAGGGCCTCCGCATCCTCCTCTGCGGCCGATGGCGCGGCGGTGTCTGCCACCCCCTCCGGCTCGGGTTCGGGCTCGGGCTCGGCCACGGGCTCGGCGACGGGTGGGGGCTCCTCGCCCCAGCAACCCGAGGACAGCGCTCCGATGAGTACGATGCCAGCCAGGCTCAGCAGATAGCTACTCTTGCTCATCCTTCTCCGAACCCTCCTCGACGGGGCTATCCGGTTCGACCTCACCTTCATCGTCCCCACCTTTCGCGTTGTCTTCCAGGGACCCGTCCTCCTCGGATGGTTCCTCCTGGGGTTCGACCGGCGGGGTCGGCTCTGGTTCCCGCGGGGTCCCGTCATCGGTCTCCGCTCCATCCGTGTCCGCCGGGTTGCGCTTGAACCACACGATCTCTGCGTCAATCTCGGGTCTTTCGAACTTGATGCGCTTCATCGGGACGGTGAGCTCGTTCCGGTGCGCCTTGACCCGGTACCGGGCCAGGCGACTGGCAAATCCGGGCGCGGAGATGGTCAGTTCCAACACCATGCCACGCTGGAAGAAGACCTCAGCGCCGTCATACGTGTAGACGAAGCTCGCGGTCCAGGTGCCAGAGGGATCCGTACGGCGGCGCCCCTCGGTATCCGGGATGCGCACCCACGCGTTGGGGATCGGTTGGCCGCTCTCGTCGACCACCAGCACCGTCAGCGGGATCCCCTCATCCGTCTTGGCGAACGCCACACTCGACCAGAGCGCAATCGCCATCAGGGCGCCTTTTCCCAGCCTGTTCACTACCGCGCCTCCTGTTGGGGCCTGGACGACATCGTCCTTTCGACAAGAACGCCACCCACTTGGTGCCGTATTCCGTGGTGTAGGGTAGCAGGCAATGACTTCGCGAAGCGGGTATAACGCCTCTGCGGGTGCCCTGGAGTCCCATCGATGTTTCGTGGCATTGCCCTACTCGTGATCCCCTGCGCACTGGCGTTGTACGCCGGCTGTGGTCCCAAGAGCAAGAGCCCTGGTGTTACCGCGGCACCAGAAGAGGTGATTCCCGAGACCTGGTCGGGCGTCTCCTTCGAGGGAGAGCTCGGGGAGTTGGACAACACGTTCGAGGTCGCGTCCGACGCCGGCGCGCGGTGCGACTCCCTCATGCGCTTGGAACCGCTCGCCATGATGGGACGCCTCGAGGAAGACCAGATCATCTGCCTCGACCACGCGATCCGGCACGAGGATCGACAAACCGAGAAGGACAGCATCTCTCGGGTGTTGATGGCGGACGCCTGGGCAAAGGGCGACATGCACCGGTGGGAGGGCGCGGTGCGGCGCCACCTCGAGGAGATCGACCGCTCCGACCCCAACCTGTGCTTCCTGTTTGCGCTCCACCTCGCCAAGCAGGGCTATCACTCTGGATACGAGGCGATTCGCTACGCGGAGCTGGCGCTGGAGAACCGGCGGCAGTGGGGTCCCGAGGAGCACGCTACGCGGGTCAACTCCCTGTTCAAGATCCGGGCCGTGGCCGCCCAGGAGCTTTGGTACCACTACGAGGATGTTTTCCTGGTCAACAAGAACCCCGAGATCATGTCCCAGGTCGACAAGTGGCGCGCCAACGCGAAGTCGATGGCCCGCGAGTGGCTGGAGTGGGCCCACAAGGCGGACGAGGAGTACGTCACCGCGTACGACATGTGCGTGTCGGCGGCTGGGACCCTCGACTTCTGCGAGATCGGCTTCGACGACGATCAGGAAGGCGCCCCGGCTGATGCCGGCGACGCAAACGGCCCCCATGACGCCGGCTAGAACGAGCTGCTGAAAGAGCAGCCTGCCTGCATCGAGCGCCCGCAACGCGAAATGGCCCTTCGCCGCGGAGGTCGAAGGGCCACTTCGGATGTTGGTGGAGCTGATGGGACTCGAACCCACGACCTCCAGAATGCCATTCTGGCGCTCTCCCAGTTGAGCTACAGCCCCGAGGTGCCACGGTCCTTAATGGGGCCGCTTCGGCGCTGCAAGGTCGCTTGTCCCATCGTCCGCGGCCCCCTTGCCCCCGGAGTGGAGCGCGTCGATCCTGGCCTCGATCTCGTCGATGCGCGCGATGGCCTTGCGTAGCGCGGGGTGGTCGATTTCGCCTGCCTCCACCAGGTGGTAGGCGGTCCTGCCCAGGCGTACCCAGAAATGGTCGCGGTCTTTCTGGAGTTGGCGAAGCTCGAGGCGTGATCGGCTCCGCTCCGCCGCGCGCCCGAGGCCACGTCGACCCCGGAACAGCAGTCGACTCAGGAGATGCGCCAGCGATTCGGAGAGGGGGGGAGGGGGTTCGACCTCCCCGCGGGACATGTCGTGTTCGACGTCGGGATGCGCGTCGTCGTCTTGGTCCATGAGGACTCCGGTGATGGTGCAGCGCCCCTATCATGGGGAGGGGTGTGAGGATGCCCGGAGCGGGACTCGAACCCGCACGCCCCTGGGGGCAGGGGATTTTAAGTCCCCCGTGTCTGCCAGTTACACCATCCGGGCGTTTCCACGGTGCTAACGGGATCCGGTCCCGAGCGCCGCCCCCTGGGCGGAACCATGGCGGACAGGACTCGTGCGATGCTCGGGCAGCGCTGGAAATCCGAGGAGTCGCGTGCTGTTCCGAAACTCGTCTGGTCGACGCACCCGGCAGGAATGGACCATCGTTGGCCTGCTGTTGGTTGCCGCCTGGTGCACCGCATGCCCGCGCTCGGGACACGACGCGGCGGACGATCCGCTTCCCGGATTGCTGCGCGTGGCTGATGTGGCTTGGGTCGGGCGGGGGAGGGGAGGCTTCGAGCCGGTGGAGGAAGCCCTCCTCGAAGCGAGAACGCTAGCTCCCGGCCATCCGGAGGTGCTGTGGCGACTCGCGCGGCTGGAGACAGCGCAGGGACTCGCGGCACCCGACACCGTAATGGCGACGCGCCACTACGGTCGTGCGAGAGAGTTCGGGATGGAGTGTCTGCAGGCGGAAGCAACCTTTGCGCAGTCCTACGCGGTGCGTGGCTGGTCCGACGCGGTGACTCGCGTACCCCCCGCTCGTGAGCCCTGCCTGGAGTGGACCACCTTCGCCTGGGCCCGGTGGTTGGCGGCCTTTGGGGGCGCAGCCGGGGCTATCGATTTGCCGACGCTCGACCTGCTCCACGAGCATCTCCACGGCGACTTCGGCCCGGATCCCCTCACGCTCGGCCGGTGGACGGAGGGCATCCTCTATGCGACCCGGCCCCCGGAGGAGGGCCGAGATCTCGGCCGGGCGATGACTGCGCTCGAAGACGCCATTCGCGTTCGACCGGAGGAGTTGGCCCGTCGGGCCGACCTGGTGATCCTGGTCGGCGATCCCCTCGGGGATCGCTCGATCCGCAGCCACCACCTCGAGGTGATGCGGCGCGGGCAGACCGACACCCCCGAGAATCGTCGAGCGTTGGCGTTGGTTGCGTCCGGCGAGGACGTACTGGTGCCCGAATAGGCCGCGCAGACGGAGCCACAGGCCGCAGAGCACACGCCCTGCGACTGGTCAGAATCCCTGTGAACGAGAACTAGCGGGGGCCGGGACGGGACGCGGTGCGGGCGGCGCGACGGGCAGCGCGACGCGTGGCCTTGCGGCGGCGCTTCTCGGCGAGGCGCTGCTTGAGACGACGCTTCTCGCCAGGCTTCAGGTAGAAGCTGTTCTTTTTGATGTCCTTCCGGATCCCTTCACGCTCGACCTTGCGGCGGAAACGGCGGAGGGCCTTCTCGAAAGGCTCGTTCTCTCGCACGGTGACCAGGATCAACTCAGGGCTCCTTGGCGGGTAGCAGGGATGTCGGCAATGCGCGCCACGCCGTTGGAGTCGGCTGATCACCCCCGTCCGGGACCCGCGCCTCATAGCCCTCCGGCGCGGAGGGCGCCACCCCATCGAGGCAATCGCAACGCGCGCCTGTGGAGCGGCACGGACTCAGAACATGATTCCCAAGGTTCCGCCCCAATAGATCAGCGTGTGGAGTCCACCCTCGACCCGCAACACCACCCGGTCCCCGAAGTTGAAGCGGAGCCCGGCGTTGATGTCCACCATCGGGTAGATCTTGGGGATCCCCTTCTCGCCATACGGATCGGCCCCGTTTTGGTACCAGACATAGGATGGGACGCCGTCCTCGTTGGTCCATGCGTCCAGGGTCCCCAGCATGATGCCCACCCCGAGCCCTCCACCCACCAGGAAGGAGAGGCCGAATTTGCCGTTGGTCTCGGCGGTGCGAACGAAGTGGACTTCGTAGCCGTAGTTCGCGCCAAACGCGAGAATGCCGAGGTTGGCGGCGGGGACGATGTACTCTCCGTCACTGTAGTCCTCCGCGCCCAGACCCTCGCGGTCGTCCCAGTACCCTTCGTCCAAGGTGGAGTTGAGCCAGTCGAAGTAGAAGATGCCGTTGGCGGTATCGCCCTTCACCACGAACTCGAGGCCCAGCCCATAGCCCCGGATCGTAGGTCGGTCAGGGACGTTCCCTACCCCGGCTTCGTCGTGGTCCGCGTTGCTGAAGTACCAGATGTCGATGATGGAGTTGGGGATCGAGAGCATCCGGCCGCGAAACGACACCTCCAGGTCGTAGCCGCGCTCGCTGGCCACGGTGCTGGGCCGCTCGGTGCTCTGACGCAGGCTGGAGCGGCCCTGGGAGGGATCCCACGAGATGTCGATTTCCGGAGCGCCGGCAACGGCAACGGCGGGAACCAGGGTGACGAGTGCGAGCAAGGTACGGTACATGGACCCCCCAAGAGAATGGGATGCAGTGATCATCGTTCCGCCCCGCAGCATGTCAGACCGGAACCGCGATCTCCAACTCCGGAGGACGACCGGGGTCTGGCTCACCGCGATGTTGGCCGCCTGCGGGTGGCATCTGGGTGCGCCGCCCGTGCAACCGATGACGGTGGGTCCGGTGCAGGGTGTCGCGGTAGAGCCGGGGCTTCGCGCCACCCTCGAGGATGCGATGGTATTGGCCACGCGCCGCCGTGGGATCCCCACGGGGGGGCCCGAGGTGGGGGTGACCATCATGACTTCCGAGGATTTCGCCGAGGTCTCTTTCGGGGGGGCGGGGGGTGCCGTCGCCTGGACAGCGATCCTCGCGGTAGCCGCAGAGATCCCGACGCGGCCCGGATGTCGAGTGGAGGCGTCGGGGCGCCGCAGCTGGAACCTGCCCCCCGGCGCACCCGCCCAGACGCCCGCCGCACGCGCCGAAGCCCACCGAGCGTTGGCGGAGGAGGTAGCCGACCGCATCGTGGACGCCCTGCTCGCCACCCCGGAGTGTCGATGACGGATCTCGAGCGCATGTTGAAGGAGGGGTTGGCTCCCCTATGGCTGGTCATCGGGGACGCCCGGCCCCTGGTGGAGGCGGCGGTGGAACAGGTGGTAGGTGCTGCCCTCGAGCAGTGCGGGCTACCTGCGTTCAACCACAGCGCCTACCGGGCCTCGGATGCGAACGCGGTGGGCGCGCTGTCCACCGCCCGGACCCTTCCCATGATGGCGTCGCTTCGGCTGGTGGTGCTCCGGGACCTGGAAGAGGGAGCCGATGGGCTGTTCGAGGCCCTGTTGGACTACATCCCCGATCCCTCGCCCAGCACGGTGCTCGTCCTGACCGGCCAGGGCTTCCCCCCAACACGAAAGGGCGGGAAGAACTGGGCCGCCCGGATCCAGAACGCGGTCAAGAAGACCGGTCGGCTGGTCAAGTTCGCCAGTAAGGACGTACGGGCCCCCCAGTACGCCCGCCAGGAGGCGGAGCGCCTTGGCAAACAGCTCGGTGTTCGGGAGGCCGAACTCCTGGTCGCGCTGGTCGGCGACGACCTCGGGCGTCTGCGGCAGGAGATCGAGAAGGTCGCACTGTTCGTGGGGGATCGCCCCCGCCTCACCGCCAACGACCTGAACCTGGCGTGCTCCATGGTCGCCGAATCGGTGATCTGGGACCTGACCTCGGGCATCGCCTCACGCAACGCCGACCAGGCCCTGGCCGCCCTGCACCGCCAGCTCGAGGAAGGCCAGGATCCCCGCCGGCTCCTGGCCATGGTCGCCTGGCGGCTTCGGAGCGTGCTGCAAGCGGTGGCGCTCATCGCGGCCGGAGCCCCCGACGGTGTCGTTCAAAAAGACACCCGCATCCGGTTCGACC
>JAFDJI010000180.1 GCA_019307545.1 Deltaproteobacteria bacterium
ACGATCGCGACCGCGGGTCGTGGCACGCGTGACCAGGACAGCCCCGCGAGGATCCGGTAATCCGGCGCCCCCAGTCCCTGGGACAGGCCGGTACCGGCCCCAACGGTGACGAAGAGGTCTCCGGCGGTGCGGAACCGTCCCGATGCGAGCACCTCCACCGGACTGCCCCCCCGGTGGCCCGCGTTTCCCAACCAGGTCTCGCCATCGACCTCCGCCGCGACCCATGCCCCATCCGCAACCAGGTACGCCGCGCCGAATCGCCACGGAAAGGCAGGCGCGACATCCAGGGAACCCACACTGGTGCCATGACCGGTGCGGAATCCCACGTTCGCCGCCGCGACCAGGTTGCCCAGCTCCCTGGTCGCCGCCAGGCCCAGACTGGCCTCGAACCGGGCGTCGCCCACGTAGGCGGTGCCAGCACCGGTGGGCGCGGTGAGGTCCGCCCAGGCCGCGAGGTCGAGCGGGAGCCCGTCGCCTAGCAGCGAGGCCGCGTCGAGCTTGCCGGAGAGGCGGACGTCACCCAGGTGCACCGGGCCGTCGATCTCGTAGCCGTCCGTGTACCAGTGGATGGGCGCGTCCACCCCGAGACGTACCGGTCCCAGCCAGTAGTGCCCGAGCAGGTTGCTGGTGAGCACCGATTCCAGGATGCCGATCTCTTCGACCTCCTCGTCCCCGCTCCGGAACACGAAGGGATCGTCGGCGTAGTTGGCGATCAACCCGAAGCCCCACGGAGCCCGCACCGAAGGGGAGGCGTCCTCCACCGTCAGGAACCGCACACCGTCCACTGCAGGGCGAAAGCGCTGTGCGTCTACCTCCTGTGCCTGCGCACCGGCAAGGGGAAGCGCCGTGAGCACGACCACCGCCACGGCAGCCCTGCGGCGTCGAAACAGCAACGCCACTGCCGCCAGTAGAAATCCCCACCCCACCGCAGGTGTAGGCAGCGATGCGCAAGCCCCTCCGGAGAAGTACCCGCCGGAGAAGTCCGGGCCGTCGTCGTTCGGGCCGGGCCCGAAGTCACCGGTGTCCACCTCCGGCTCTCCGCAGAGCCCGTCGTAGTCATCTGGATCCTGCCAGTCGGGAATCCCGTCGCAGTCCACGTCGCTGTCCGGGTTCGTGCCGTGGTCGGTCTCGTCCTCGTCCGAGGTGCCGTCGCCATCGGAGTCGTCGTCGAGGCTGTTGGGAACGCCGTCGTCGTCCAGGTCGTCCCCGCCCTCATCCTCGTCCGAAACCCCGTCCCCGTCCGAGTCGTCGTCCACGAAGGCCGGAATACAGTCGCCGTCCGGGTCCAGCAGGCCCTCCACCGCGTCGGCAATGCCATCGCCGTCGCTGTCCACATCGTCGACCTCTCCGTCGGCGGCTCGAAGCTCCAGCACGTCCGCGACCCCGTCCGCGTCGGTGTCGGTGTCATCGGCTGCGCTGTTGGGGTCGGTCTCCCAGCAGATCGGATCGTACAGGCCGTCGTAGTTCCAGTCCTCCACGCCATCGGCGAGACCGCCCTGATCGGAGTCGACCGCATTGGGGTCGGTGCTGGACTCCTGGTCCGCGTCCGGGACCCAGCAGGGGCTGCTGGTGTTGGTGTCCACGTGCGGCGCGGTGATCCCCCGCTCGGTACCGTCCATGATCCCGTCGCCGTCGGAGTCGCAGTCCAATGCGGGGAGCAGCCCGTCGTCGGTCACGCCGGTGGCCTCGTCGCCATCGGGAACCCCGTCGTCATCGGTGTCCGCATCTTCCGGGTCCGTGCCCAGCGCGTGCTCCTCGGGGTCGGTGAGACCGTCCTCGTCGGCGTCGATGAAGACGGTGTCCGCCAGGAGCGGCTCCAGAAGGGTGCAGTCTTCGTTGTCCTCGTCACACCCCGCGGTGTCGTCGCGGGGGCCGAGGAACCCGCTTCCGGTGGCCAGCGCCAGCCGGATCGGGGTGGTCTCGTCGAGTGAGATCTGGCTCGCGAGATCAGCCCGGTCGAGGTCGATGTCCACGAGCCAACTGGAGGAAGCGCTGTCGTTCACCACCCGCACCCCGCCGTTGGCGAGGGTTCCCCAGAAACCACCGCCAGCAGGATCGACCTGCAACTGGTCCCCGAAGGGCGGGCTCGTACCGACGGTGTCCTCGGTGTTCTGGTAGACGGTCACGTCCCCACCAGCCCCGCTGACCAGGACCTGGACCTCCCAGTCCGCATCGGCGGGGGCGCCGGGGTTGAAGTCCAGGTCGAGGAGAACGGCCCAGATCGCCCCGGGAAACAGCGTGCTGCCGCCCGCCAGGGGGTCGGAGGCAGTGCGCAGGCGCAGGTACAGCGAGGACGCGTCAGCCGACCAGTACCCGGCCGGTGCGGCGCCGGTCCCCCAGAGGTCCATGCCGTCAAAGGCATCCCCGTGGTCCTCGGCGACATCCTCCAGCGGGCTCCCGAGATGCTCCAGCGGCTGCCAGAGGTCCGGGCTCGCGGGCCACGCCCAACCGACCGTGGGCCAGGCCAGTATCAGGGCTGCAACGGCACGCATCGTCTCCTCCATCCCCCGCGGCGGCGGGGGTCAACCAGGCTCGGTCCTAAAGTATGACATCAAACGATATCTTGACTTGTCAATAATCTCGAAAACCACCCACGCAAGAAGGGGAGACGAGAACGCGTCCTCGCCTCCCCTTCCGGCATCTGGAGACGGTCAGTCGTCGAGCGTGACCACCCCGAGGTAGAAGGCGTCCGGGCCCGAGTACCCGCTGTCGCTGGTGACCTTCAGCTTCAAGTGGGTTCCCTGGCCCTCGATGTTGACATCCAGGAGCGCCGGGTTGGCGTCGCTCACCGTGACCCCGAGTTGGGTGCTCTCGTCGCTGGTCCAAAGCATGATTTGGGTGTCGGTGATCCCGGAGCCGGCCCCAAGCACGTCCATGGTGATCGAGAAGGTCTTCGCCCCACCGGTCTCGATGGTCCAGGTATCGATGTCGTAGTCCGCATCCATGAAGCCCGCAAAACGCCCGTACCGGCCATCACCGCTGCTGTACTCGTTGTTGGTGACGGTTGCGTCGATGTCGCCCTCCTCGACGTTCACCTGGACCACGGGCGTCACGCCGCCGGTGTAGGTCGCCGGGTAGCATACGTGGATCAGCGCGTAGTTGTAGGCGATCCCGCTGTTGCTGTCGGCATCGGTGATCTCGAGGAAGTACTCCCCACCAGCGGCACCGATCGGGTAGCTGATCCCGGCGTCGTAGAAGAAGGGGTATTCCGGGTTCACATCGGGGCTAGTGGTGGAGGCGACCACGGTCCCGTCGTCCGCCTTGAGCTTGAAGGTGGCGTTCAGCGAGGTGGGGATGTCCGGATAGAAGCTGAACTGGCAGACCTCGCCGGTGTAGGTCACCTCGGCGTTGTCGGCCCAGGTCCCGAAGACGTCTACGTCAGCGCTCTCGCCGATGTCACCGGTGGTGAACGCGAAGCCGGCCCCCCAGGGGTCGCCGTACCAGAAGTACTCGTCGTCGAGCTCGTCGTCGTTCTCGGTCAGCGTGTCGAGCACCGCCTGCGCGTCGGCGATGGTGTCGTTGTCCAGGCTGGATGCCGCGTTGTTCTCCTGCAACTCGCCGAACTGGGCTTCGAGCATGATGATGTCGTATTCCCAGCTGGGATCGCCGTCGATGCTCGCATCGCCCGCCCAGTCTGCCCACTCCAACACCTCGACGTAGTAGGAGGCGGTGGCGGTGGCGCGGAAGAGGTAGCTGGCGTCGGTGTCGTACCAGCGGTACGGCATGTCGTCGTTTTCGCCGATCAAGGTCTCGGTCGAGTCGTAGACCCGGATCACCGTGTCTGGCGCGCCCGAATCCACGTTGTACCGCGCACCCCAGACCAGGTACCAGAGGCCCTCGGCGGCATCGATCTTGTAGAAGTCGCGGTCGCCCGGACTCTCGATCGATTCGAGGGCGGAGAAGAGCCCTTCCCCATCGAAGGTGACCTCGTCCGCATCCTCGAAGGAGTTGTTGCCGTCGCCCTGGTAATCGGTGTCGGTGTCGGTGTCGGTGTCGGTGTCGGTGTCGGTGTCCGTGCTTTCCTCGCCCTTGCACGAAACGAGCGCGGCGCCGAGCAGGAACAGCAGAAATCGAGTCTTCATGAATCCTCCATCTGTGGGCACTCGGGCCCCTCTCGTGACGGCGTTGGACGCCGGAAGCCGGGCAACTTAGCCTCAAACTTTCCCTCATGCGAGTCTTCTACCTCCATCGCGATCGTTGTAAGGTGGCGCCATGCGGGTGATCGAAGTCTTCTTGGCCCTGTTGCTCGGGGTGATCGCTGGCTTGTCGACCGAAGGCGTCGCACACGCCACCGCGGACGAGGAAGAAGCCTCCGATCCCTCCGCACCGCGATCCATGGCTGCGGCAACGGTGCTGGAGCACACCCTCGAGGTGTACGTCGACAACAGCCGTCGCCTCCGCCTCACCCAGACGTGGGTCGTACGCATCGACGACCCGGCGGCCTCCTCGGCCGGGCTGCCCGCCCCCGAGGGCCTGGACGGGGCCAGTGACGGCGAAGCGAGGGTGCTGGGTGATCTGCTGATCGTTCCGCCGGGTGCCCAGGCCGGCGACGTGTTCACCCTGAAGGCTGTGGATCGGCAGCGCAGAGGTCCCTACTCCGGGGTATTCGCCACGCCCCCCGATCTCCCGGTGGCGCACGCGTCGGTCGAGATCCGTTCCCCTACCTGGGTAGCGATCACCGTCTGGTCCGATCCCCGCGCCATCCCTTCCTACACCAGCACCCGTAGTCGCCGAACCGCCCAGTTCGTTTGGGACCGGATCCCCGGAGACATGCCGGCGCAGCTCATCTGGACGACCTGGGAGAGCTGGGACGATGCGGGCGTCACCCTTGTGGGCCACGTCAAGCCCCTGCTGGCCGACAAGCAGAGGCTCGGCCGAGAGCTTGCCGCGGACGTGGAGGGGATCTCGGTCCCGCAGCTCGTCGACCGGGTCAACCAGCGGATCCGGGTGTACCCGGAGGACTACGGGTCCTGGGAGGGCGCCCGTCCCGCGTCCGAGGTGCTGGAAGAGGGCGAGGGAACGGCTGCCGACCGGGCGGTCGTGCTGCTCTCGCTCCTCGAGGTGGCAGGCCACGACGCCCGACCCGCTGCCTTCCGACCCGCGACCCTCACCGCGGCCGCACCCCTCACGGTACCGGCGCCGGCACAGTTCACCCGCCCAGCGGTGGCGGTGATCACGCCCAAGGGGACGGTGTGGATCGACCCCGCCAGCCCCTACACCGCGGTCCCCGACCTCCCCGCATCCATGACCGGCGCCGTGGCCTGGGCGCCGGGGCGACTGCCGATCCACCTCTCCGCTTTTGGCGCCATGGACGGGATGGTGGCGGTGAACGCGCTCGTCCGCATCGACCAGGAGGGCCGCGCGAGTTGGACCGCGACGCTCAGCGCGTCCGGCACCGCCCGGGAATGGATCCGCACCCTGCTCGCCCCGCTGGAGCCGGCGGGACGGACCACCGCCATCCAACAGCTTGTCCAGCAGGGACGACCCGAGCTGCACCGGTTCAAGATGACCACCGCCGGAGTGGAGGACCCGAAGCGACAGCTCAAGCTCACCCTCCAGGGATTCGAGGAACATGCAGTTCCCGCCCTCGGGCCCGGGATGAGCGGGACCATTGCGCCCCTGGTCGCACCGGGACTCGCCGGGTGGCTCCCCACGCGGATCCTCATCCACGAGGAGTTGGCGGTGGAAGCCCCTCCGGGGACGCAGCCGGCAACCATCGTGTCCGCCGAGCCCACCTTCCACCACGAAGTGGTCTTGTCCCGCAACCTCCGACGGGAAGGCGGTCGCCTGGTTCTCGTCACGGAGGCACTGCGTCCCCTGCGCGACGATTCCCCCGCGCGCGCCGCGGAGGCGAGCCGGTTCCTGAGGGACCACGCCGGGGTGGGTCCCAGCGTCCTGTACTTCGGTCAACCGTCTCCCCAGTTGGCCAAGGCGGTGCGCGCCGACGAACGGTTCGGTTCCGCTGCGGAACGATGGACCGTCGAGGCCCTGATCTGGCTGTCGGTGGACGACCGGGTCCGTGCGCGCAAGACCTTCAAGAAGGCACTGACGCGTGTGTCCGCCACAGACCTCGCCATCCAGATCCGCCGGTACGGCTCCCCGGGGGACCCGCGACCCTGGTTGGCGCTCCACGACGCGTCCAAGGTCGAAGAGGTGTGGATCGAGGCGGTGGAAGGCCTTGGGGCGAGCCGAGACCACCGGGAAGCCTGGCTGCGCGCGGTCGCATTGAGCGCGAGCGAGGATCCGGTCATCCGAGCGCGCGCCCTGCGGGTCACGTACCGGGCGCAGCCGGAGGACCGCCCCAACGAGCGTATCGATGGCCCAGGCTACGAGGCCTGGCAGCCCCGCTCCGAGATCTTCACCCAGGCGGAGGAGGCAGCGCGGGCGGCCTCCGGCACCGAGTTGGGCATCGACGTTCCCATCCTCCTCCACAAGGCCCAACGTGAGCTGGAGCACGGTCGCACCGAGGAAGGCCTGGCACTGGTGGATCGGATCCTGGGGGTCCGCGACGACCCGACGGCCCTGGTGCTGGGTGCAGAAGCCCGGGCCCAACTCGGAGTGGCCGCCGAGGACCTGGTGAGGGAGATCGACGATGCCGTCCGTCGCGCTCCCTTCAACGCCGACGTGCTCGGGCAAGCGGCCCACGCCATGGCCGTGGTGGGGCGCCCGGCCAAGACCCTGGAATACGGGATGTCGGCGGCGCGACTCGCCTTCACCGACGCACGCCGCTGGCACGAGGCCGCTGGCTACGCCCTGGCGGCCGGGGACCTGGAGACCGCGGCCTATGCCGCCCGCCGCGCCTCGGACCTCGACCCCGACTTCAGAGAAGCGGCGGAGCGCCTCAGGCTCGTCGCGATACTCATCGGAGACACCGAAGGGGCTTCCCTGGGGGCCACCCGTTCGGGGGTGCGCATCTCGCGACAGAGCCCCACATCGGTCGCGGACCTGCTGGGCATCGTGCCCCCGGAGGCACTGCTCGCGCTGCTCCAACACCATGAGGAGGAGGTCGCCAGGAACGGCCCCGGCCTTCTCGACGAAGCCGCCCGGGACGGGGTGATGCTCGCAACGCGCCACGGGGACCCGCGAGGATGGGCGCTGTCCTTTGCCGGCACCGCCGGCCGCCTGTGGTCGCCGGGGGTCCTGAAGCGGCTCGAACCATACCGACGCACCGAACAGGTCCTGGCCACCCGCCTGGAGTACTCGCTCTTCAGCGGGGACGGCAACGCCCTCGCGGACGCGCGAGCGCTCGCCGATGACCCAAGAGCGCAGACCCTCACGGAGTTGGTGGCCCACCCGGACGCGTTCGCCGCGAGCCAGGAGGGGTGGCCCGAGGACCTCGCCGACCCCGAGGCCCAGACGCCCGCCGGATATCGCAACAACCGGGTGCTCGGGGCCTGCCAGGGCGTGCGAGCCTGGTCCCACCGCGACCTGGCGACGACCATCCTCCTGCTTCCGCGTCCGGTCGAGGACCTTCCCCCCCCCCTTGCTCAGCTCTACACCGCCCGGAAGCCCGATGTGGCGGGCCTGCCCGACGGAGGACGGGTGATCCGCCTCGACGGGGGGCTGATCCCCCTCTACGCGGCCGTGGCCCCCCACGGGGACCGGCAGGTGTACGCCCTGGGGTTCACCGTCGAGGCGGCCCGGCACGCGCTGTCCATGGCTCGCGAGGCCTGGCCGCTCGAGCCCCCGGAATAGAACCGCGCCTGCGGACGTAAGCTCCAAGGAACCAGACCGTTGTCGAGGCGGTCCAACGCGTACGCTCCGGGAGCCCGCCGTGATTGTCGTCCTCCGCCGTACCGACCAGTGGCTGACCGCCTCCCGACCGGGTTGGCTGTGGATGGGGCAGCTCGCGGTGGTGATCCTGGGGATCCACCTCGCGGCCGATCGACTCGACGACTACCTGTTCGTCTTGTTGTCCCAGGTGCCGGTTGCCTGGCCGGACCCCGCTCTCCCGGCGACGGCCTCCACCTTGACCGGGCTGGCCGTGGAGCTGATGGTCGCGGTCCGCGCGACGTGGATCCTGCTGTCCAGCGCCGGCGGCCCGGAGCCGAGCTGGCACGACTGGTGGGAGAAGCGCTCGGTGGAGAGCTTCGTCCGTCCGCTGTTCTGGGCCGTGATGGCGCTGTCTGGTGCCTGGGTCGTCGGGATGGGAGTGGAGGACGTCACCGCTCCCCTGTGGGCGCCCCTGGGCCGCGTCCTTGGCTGGACCGCGGCGGGACTGACCGCATGGCGACTGGGGTGGTCGGGGTGGAAACGCACCACGGGTGGATTGTTCATCCCCAAGCGGCGCCGCTGGGGGTTGGTGTGGGCCCCCATCCTGGCCCTGGTGACCCTGCTCGCCCTGGTGGATGGGCTGCCACTGTGGGGGTGGTTGTGACGAACACCCCCTCCCCCCTCGTCCCTACGATCGTCAAACGCCGCGGCGGGATGCTGGACATCCTCCTGGTCGCGTTGGTGCTGGTCACGGCCTGGGGACGCACCCCGGTGGCAAACCTCGTGTCTCGTGGCGTTCAGACGGTGCTGGGCATCGAGCACCGGGAACCCCCCCTCACCTCCTACTTCCGCATCGAGCGGTCCTGGGATCGCCTGACCCATCACCTGGCTCGGCACCCCGTCCCCCCGGTGCCCAGCACGACCCCCACAGAAGGGTTCCCAGAGCCCTACCGGAGCGCGGCACGCATCGTCTTGGAGGATGCGGCGATCATCGAACGTCTGGACGAGGCTTGGACCGGCGACCCGGAAGCCACCCTGGAGGTGGTAGCCATCGGCGAGGAGCTTCGCGACCGGGCGATCCGCCGCGCAGACGCCGCCGGACGCGAGAACCCCGACCGCTACCGCTCCCATCGAGCCTATCTGCCCCAGGACGCGATGGTCGTCGCGGACGAAGCGGTGGACGGGGTGCTCGCAGTCGGCCTGTTGCTCGACCTGGAGTGGCCGGTAGACGTGTCGAGCCCCATCTCATCGGGCTGGGGCGACCGCATCCACCCCATCAGCGGTCAGCGCAAGTTCCACAACGGGGTCGACCTCGCAGTACCCGTGGGCACCCCCGTGTTGGCTGCCCAACCCGGAACCGTGCTGACCGCCGCCGAGGACGACCGCAATGGCCGCTACCTGGTCTTGGAGCATGGGCACGGTGTCCGCACCGCGTACTGCCACCTCGACGAGTTGCTGGTCGACAAGAGGAGTTCCTTCGAGAGGGGGGAGATGATCGCCAGATCGGGGAACAGCGGGAGGTCAACGGGTCCTCACCTTCACTTCGTGGTGCGGGTCAACGGCAAGACCCTCGACCCGCTCCCCTTGCGGCGCACGCCAACGCAGGCGGCGCTGCTAAGAGAGTGATTCCGTAGCGCCTTCCGAACTCCCGGCGCCCGTTGCCCCCGAAGAGGGAGACGGGCGACGTCGGGTCGCCATCTCGGCGGTGGTCATCTTGGAACCGCCCTCGGGCTACTTCTTGCTCGAGAAGCGCTTCGCCCCGGCGCGAGACTCCGTATGAAGCGCGGGGGTCCCACAGCGAAGCTCGTTGTGAAGCGCCGCATCCAGGGACATCTCCCACTGCTCGTAGACGGAACGCCTATCGCCGCGCATGCACACCTGGGGGTTCGCGGCGATCTCGCGGGCCAACTGCTCGGCCGCTTCCCGGCTGGTTCCCCGCGGCACCACCCGGTTCACCAGGCCCATGTCTGCCGCCTCCCGCGCCCCCACCGGACGACCCGTGAGGATCAGGTCCAGGGCACGGCTCGAGCCGATGAGCCGCGGCAGGCGGACGGTCCCCCCATCGAGAAGCGGTACGCCCCATCGCCGGCAGAACACCCCCAGCACCGCGTCCTCCTCCGCCACGCGGAGGTCGCACCACAATGCCAACTCCAACCCTCCCGCTACGGCGTGCCCCGCAATCGCCGCGATCACCGGTTTGGCGAGCTTCATCCGGGTTGGGCCCATGGGCCCGTCGCCGTCAGGAGCCACCCGGTTCGGCGTGCCGCGGGCGATGGCCTTCAGATCGGCCCCCGCACAGAAGGTGCCGCCCGCACCCCACAACACCGCGACCATCGCTCCCTCGTCCGCCGCGAAGGCGCGAAACGCGGCCGTCAGGGCATCCGCGGTGGGGCGGTCCACGGCGTTGCGCACCTCGGGCCGATGCAGGACCACCGTGGTGACGGGACCGTCCCGCTCCACCAGTACCGGCGTCCCGGATCTACTCGACGACGACATCGACGAAATCGAGCAGCAACGGGTCGAAGGGGACCTCCGCCCGCTCCACGGTACGCAGGTTGAGCACGACGAGCACATCGGTGGGGAACTCGTCGTGGAGGATCCGCGCGGAGGTACCATCCAACAACTGCTGCACGGCCATCGCCGCCTGCCGCCCCAACCCGTCCGGGTCGGGAACCACCGCGAACAGGGCGCCCGCGCGAACCATGTTGTTGGTTTCCACCAGGAGCGGCAGGCGACGACGACGCGACTCCTCCGTCAACAGGCGGAAGCTCTCCGCGGTCATCATCTCCCGGTCCGGCTGCAGCCACAGGGCGTCGATCTCCGGCGCCATCTCGTTGAAGGCACGACGCACCCGCCGCGGGGTCCCGATCTCCTCCACCAGCAGGGTGAGATCCAGGGTTCGCGCGACCCCCTGGAGCTCGGCCATCCGATCGTCGGTGGTCAAGGGGCCCCGGAGCACACCGATGGTCCGCACCTCCGGAAAGAACCCGACGAACTGTGACAGGTAGCGGGACGGGGACACGGTGGCCTCGATCCCGACGGTGCGTTCCCCGGGGATGCCGTAGCGGTCCGGGTTCACCACCACGGCGTACACCATCGGCGTGTTCGGAAGCTCGTTCCGCACCGTGTAGGCGGCCTTTGCGCCCAGTGCGAACACCACATCCGGCTCTTCGCGTCGCAGCTTCTTCGTCACCGCCCGCGCCTCGACCTCCCGGCCGTGGATGTTGAGGACCATCGCGGGCTCACCCAACTCCTCCAAGAAGGAGGGGATGGGCTCGGTGTACGGATCCAGGTCGTCGGACTGGACCACGGCGACCCGAGGACCCGCCCATGCAGAAGAGCCGACGAGGGACCCGAGCACCAGTAGCGAGCGCATGACGTTCATCGAGGAGAGCCTACCGGATGGCGGCTACGGTGGTCATGCCCTCCCGCACGGTGACGGCGCGCGACGCACCGTCCACCTCCACGTAGTGCGTGCCGACGACCCAGTCGAAAGTCGCTGGAGTGGTGTGGGAAGTGCGCACTCCGTTGATGGTGATGGCGCTGCCCTTGTTCGGCGAGGTGACCTGGAGGGTGCCCACCTTCATCGGCTCTGGCGCTGGTGGCTCGACCGTCTCCACCGGTTCCACCTCGGGCTCGACTTCGGGTGCCGGCTTCTCCACCACCACGATGGTCCGGGTCTCCCGGCTGGTGAAGATGTCCGTGCTGGGCGCTGGAGGGGACGGAGTGATCCGAGGGGAAGGCTCTGGGGCCGGGGCCGGAGGGGCCGTCACTCGGAGGGTCGAAACCTCTGGCTCGGACGCCTCTTCCGGCGGGGCGGGCGGAGGTGCCGCTTCCTCCGGTGGGGCTGCCACCGGGGCGGGTGCGGGCTCCTCGGGAGGACTCGCTTCCTCGGACACTTCCTCGATGCCCACCCCTACCTCGGACATGGAGGGCTCGGCGGGCTCCTCATCCCGGACCCCTGTGGGCCACCACCCCGATGCCCAAACCACCACGACGGCGACCACCACCAGCGCCAGGGCGGTGGTCATGGAGAACAACCCAGCGCCGAGGAACATGGAGCCCGCCACGATCTGGGAGCGGGTCACGGAGCGGGTAACGCTCACCCCGCTGAGGGAGCCATCGACCGGCTCCAGGGTCTCCAGACGGCGGAGCGGCGC
>JAFDJI010000823.1 GCA_019307545.1 Deltaproteobacteria bacterium
TTCGCCGCGATCGGGGCGAGCGCCAACATTGGGGTGGTGCTGTCGGTCGGCCCCTCCCTGTTCCTCTTCGCGGGCCTGATCCTGCTGGTGCACCTGGCCTTCCTGCTCATCGCCGGGTGGGTGCTGCGCCTCGACCTCGCCGAAATCGTCATCGCGTCCAACGCCAACATGGGCGGCCCGACCACCGCGGCGGCGATGGCGGTCGCGTGCCGGTGGCGGGGGTTGGTCATCCCGGCGATCCTGTGCGGCACGCTGGGGTACGCAGTGGCCACTTTCGTGGGGGTGGCGGTCGGCCACTGGCTACATTGATGAGTGGTATGGAGTGGATGCAGCGACAACGGTAGTCTCCGCTGCATGACCACCCACACCATCCTCGTCACCTGGGCCGCCAACCCCGCAGAGGACGCGGTCCCCACCCTCCCCCACGCCGGCTACCAGCCCGTCGACGCCGACGGTGCGGACGCGCGCGAGCCCTACGAGATCGGCCGGGGCGGGCTGGGGCGGGTGCTGACCTACCGGGACAAGCGCCTCGGGCGGATCGTCGCCTGCAAGGAGCTCTGCGCCGACCCGAGCCGGGGGCTCGAGCGCTTCCTGCGCGAGGCCTCGATCACCGCCCAGCTCGAGCACCCGAGCATCGTGCCGGTGCACGAGCTCGGCGAGCGCGAGGACGGCAGCCCGTTCTACACGATGAAGTACGTGCGAGGTGCCACCCTGGCCACCGCGGTCAGCGGCTGTCGGACCCTCGAGGAGCGGCTCGGCCTGCTCGGCCACTTCGAGGATCTGTGCCACGCCGTGGCCTACGCCCACAGCCAGGGGGTCATTCACCGCGACATCAAGCCGGCCAACGTCATGGTCGGCGAGTTCGGCGAGACCCAGCTGCTCGACTGGGGCCTGGTGAAGCTCAAGGACGAGGACCCCCTGAACGCCTGGTCCACAGTAGCCTCGGGCAGCGGAGAGACCGTGGCGGGCTCCCTGCTCGGCACGCCGGCCTACATGAGCCCGGAGCAGGCATGGGGACGCACCGAGGTCGACGAGCGCTCTGACACCTGGAGTCTGGGCATCGTCCTGTTCGAGCTGCTCACCGGGACGGTGCCCTTCGAAGGAGAGACAGCCGACGAGGTGCTCGTGCAGGTGCGCGGTGCCCCGGTTCCGTCCGTCCGCTCCCGGTGTCCCGAGGTCCCGGCCGACCTCGCAGCGATCGCCGACAAGGCGCTCTCCCGCGACCCCGAGGCCCGTTACCAGGACGCCGCCGCCATGGCCGCCGACATCGAGGCCTTCCGGGCCGGCGCGCTCGTCCGTGCCTACGACTACTCGGCGGGCGAGCTGCTCTGGCGGTTCATCACCGAGCACCGCACCGAGGTCGGCGTCGGGCTGGTGGGCCTGGCGGCGCTGCTCGTCGTGGCCGGCTTCATGTACGGCCGGGTCGCCGACGCGCGGGACCAGGCCGAGCTCCACCTGGCCGAATCCATCGCCAGCCAGGCCCTGTCCGAGCGGGTGGCGGCCCATGCCGCCCTGGCAGATGGTGATCTGCTCCAGGCACGGGCGCGGCTACGTCGCTCACTCGAGCTCGCCGACAGCCCCGAGGCACGCGCGCTCCAGTGGAGCCTCGACGCGACCCCAACGGTGGCGACCCGCGCCTTCCCGGGCACGGTCGCGGACGTCGCGGTGTCACCGGGCGGCACCGCCCTCGCCGTGAGCGCCGAGGGGGCCTCGGTCTACGTCGTCGATCCCGAGACGCTCGCCGTGGTCCGTGTGCTCCGCGACATAGGCGACCAGCTCGCTTCCCTGGTGTGGATCGACGACGGCCGGATCGCGTTCCTGGACCGGAGCGGAGCGGTCCGCACCTGGACCCTGGCGGACGATCGCGTGGGCCTCGTCGGGGAGCGCCCCGGCGAGCTGGTCCGCCTGGCAGCGGGGCCGAAAGGCCGCTGGCTCGCGGCCGGTGGCTTCGACGGGACCGTCTACGTGTGGGACCTCACCCAGCCGGGCGAACCCCTGACGCTGACCGGCCACGAGCGCACGGTGTGGGGGATGGACTTCGACGACGACGGCACCCACCTCGTCTCGACCAGCGCCGATCGCACCGCCCGGGTGTGGGACCTGGCGCACCCGGGGACATCGGTCCTCCTCGAGGGGACCCGGGGTACCGTGGCGACCGCCTCTTCCCGTCCGGACGGCCGGGTGGCGACGAGTGGTGGCGACTACCTGGTGCGGGTGTGGGACGCCAGCAGCGGCGAGATCCTCCGCGAACTCCAGGGGCACGCCGGGCCGGTGGCCGATGTGGACGCGGCCGACGGCGTGATGGTGTCGGGAAGCTGGGACGGGACGGTGCGCCTCTGGTGGGACGAGGGCGGGTCCCAAGTGCTCGGCGGCCACACCGGCAAGGTGCAC
>JAFDJI010000181.1 GCA_019307545.1 Deltaproteobacteria bacterium
TACGCCAAGGCTACGCGGTGCACCTCGATGGATGGTGCGTTCCCCTCGCGGTGGCCCCCTATCCACTGCTGGCCGATTTCGAGGAGCAGGGATCGGGAGGGGACGACCTTCCGCTGACGGTGGTCAGCCTGCGGTAGGCCAGGCACCCGCGCGGGACGGCGGCCACGGGCGCTCATGGGGGCACCAGGCTCACAGTGGCGTCCTCCCAAGCTTGCCTGACCGCGATGACGGCAACCTGCTCCTCCGCTTGAATGCCCCTGGCACTTCGTCTTCGCCGAATCCGTCACCGGACAGCGAAGGGCGAGGAGCGCATCCCGCCTCCTGAAGTCGAAAGGACCGCGGGCCACCACCCGGTGGTCGCCGATGCCCTCACGCTCGTCGAGCCCTTCCGGCCCGTGATGACCCCGTTGGTGTAGTGTGCCGGTAGGTGAGAGGACCCCCTATGACCCAGCACGTTGCCGAGATCTGCATCGTCGGGGCCGGTGCGGCGGGACTGTGGGCAGCAGGGGTCTGCGCGCGTCGAGGCGCCCGGGTCATTCTCCTCGAGAAGATGGGCAAGACAGGCACCAAGGTACTCGCGAGTGGGGGATCGCGGTGCAACCTCACGACCTCCCTGGACCCCCGTGCCGCCGCCCAGTGTTTTCGGCACGAAGGCGCGAAGTTCCTCGGTCCAGCCGTCAAGGCGCTCTCCCCGCGCCACATCCGTGAGCGCTTCCATGGGCTCGGTGTTCCCACCAAGGTCGAGACCGAGTTCGCCAAGGTCTTTCCGGCGTCGGACTCGGCCCGCGACGTGCGCGATGCCCTCGAGCAGGAGGCGCGTCGCCACGGGGCAACCATCCTGCTCAACAGCCGCGTGGATGCCATCGAACCAGTCACGGACGGCTGGATCGTGCACTCGCCCTACCAGCGCGTGCGGTGTCACCGCCTCCTGCTCTGTCCGGGCGGCGGGAGCTATCCCCAGACAGGCACCACCGGCGATGGCTACGGTTGGCTGCGCGCTCTCGACCTGGAGGTCGTGGACCCCGTCCCCGCACTCGTGCCTCTCCAAAGCCCAGCAAGCTGGGTGCAAGCCCTCAGCGGCATCGCGGTAGACGGCGAGGCGCGCATCGGGAAGTTCCGCCGACGTCGGCCCGTGCTCTTCACCCACCGGGGATTGTCCGGACCCGGGGCAATGGACCTCTCGGTGCACGTCGCCCGAGCGAGCGGCCCGGTAGAGCTGCGGCTCGATCTGGTCCCAGATCAGGGCTGGGAGGAACTCAGGGCCCTCCTCATCCAGGCGGCGGGACGTCGGGGGGCGCCACGGCTGGCTTCCCTGGTGCGTCTGCCACGCCGCCTCATCGAGACCGTCGCGAAGCAAGCGGGCCTGCCCGACGCCAACCCGTCCGCGAACGCACTCAGCGCGGCGGCCCGACACCAATTGATCGACGAGCTCAAGGGGCTGCGCATCCCGATCTCCGGCACCCTGGGCTTCGACAAGGCCGAGGTCACTGCAGGAGGGCTCGCGCTGCACGAGGTCGATCCGCGCAGCATGGCCGTGCGGCGCTGCCCCGGTCTCTACGCCTTCGGTGAAATCCTCGACCTCGACGGGCCGATCGGCGGACTCAACTTCACGGCGGCCTTCGCGACCGCGGAGGTCGCAGCTCGTTCGGCGTGCAGCGCCGAGACCATCCGACGCGAAACCGCATAGCGCGAGAATCCGGCCCTTCGTCGCGACTGCCCGAACCTTGCGGTTCACTGGGGCGTGAGCAGCACTGCGCGCTCAGCGCCCAGGGGGCCGTCCCGCCGGGGAATCGCGGACCAGCCCGGATCCGACCCCGACTGTAACACCGATTCCACCACCCACCTGCCCGATCCGAATCGTTTGCGCAGGGAAGGTATGGGATGCTCTCCGCCACCGTGGAGGCGACATGAGCAAGATCCACATCGACCGTCACCCCGAAGCGCAGGTCGCGGTCCTCACCCTGGACCACGAGCGCGAGAACCGGCTGCACCCCGAGCTGTTGGAGGCCTTTGCCACGGCCCTCGACGACCTCGAGGGCGACGATGGCGCGCAGGCACTGGTGGTCACCGGCGCGGACACCAAGTTCTTCTCCAACGGCCTGGAGCTGAACTGGCTGATGCAGAACGCGGCGCACCTCGATCGAATCGTCGACTACTTGGGCGCGATCAACGCGCTCTTTGCGCGCATCACCCTGTACCCGAAGCCCATCGTCGCGGCGCTCAACGGCCACACCTTCGCCGCGGGTGTGTTCCTCTCGGCGCACATGGACTTCCGGTTCATGCGCGAGGACCGCGGCTGGGTGTGCCTGCCGGAGTCGGACATCAACATCCCGCTCCTGCCCGGCATGATCCAGATCTGCGAGGCGGTGATGACCCCGCAGGGCTTCCGGCAGATGTACTACACCGGCCGGCGCTTCACCGCCCCCGAGGCCCTCGCCATCGGCTTCGTGGACGAAGTGCACCCCGAGGAGGCGCTCCTGCCCGCCGCCATCGCCTTCGCCTCGGCCCTGGGCAAGAAGAAGACGCGCACCTACGCCGAGATGAAGCGCCGCATCCGCGCGGAAATCGCCAAGACGCTGACCGAGGTCGACCCGGGGTACTTCCTGCCCACGCTGACGTTCTCGATTGGGTAGCCCGCTCTTCCACCCCGACTCGTGACCGACGCTCCACGGGTGGCCTGCCAGTTGATGCCCTCGACGGCCCTCGCCTGCTGGGCAAGACCCCTCCCGATACTCCCGACGGAGACCGTCGGGTAGAGTCGACACTGCTGGAGGATGAATGTCCATGCTAGGGTCGTGTCTGGCGCTGCTCGTGGTCGGCCCGCTGGCCGGCTGTACCGAGGCACCGCCCGACTTCACCGTGCGCCCTGGCGTCCAGATCGCCACGGTACTCGACGCCCATCCCGGGGATGCGCTCACCCTGTACTCGCCCGATGGAGAGCGACTGCTCACGATCATCGCCGACGACCTCGGCCAGGCGCACTTCGCCTACGTGCCGGACGAGCACATCGTGTTGGAGTCCAGTGAGAGCACGCGCTTCCCGATCGTCGACGGCCGCGTGCTGCTCCCCGGTGAGGGCTACGTCATCCAGAACGACGAGGTGGACCCGGTCGAGTGGTCCGGTCCCTTCACGGTCTGGGCCGTCGACGAGGGCATCGACGAGGCGGTGTACGACGACCAGGTACTCACCGGCATCCATGTCTCCCCCCTCACCGGCCCCGTAGGCGACACCGAGGACGGCTACCAATACGTCGAGACCCGCGACGGCACCCTGCTGAGCGTGATGGTGCGCTTCCCCGACGCGATGCTCTACGGAGAGGGGCCCTACCCCACGGTCATCGAGTACTCCGGCTACTCGCCGTCACGCCCGGATCGCCCCGACCCCGGCTCCGAGGTCGCGAACGCCTTCGGCTACGCCACCGTCGGGGTGAACATGCGTGGGACCGGCTGCTCCGGCGGTGTGTTCGACGTGTTCAACCCGGCGCAGCACGCCGACGGCTACGACGTGGTGGAGGTCGTGGCCCGCCAGGACTGGGCGCTGCACAACCGGGTGGGCATGGTCGGGCTCTCCTACCCGGGAATTTCCCAGCTGTACGTGGCATCGACGGCCCCCCCCTCCCTCGCCGCCATCGTGCCCTTGTCCACCATCGCCGACTCCTGGGAGATGCAGTGGCCCGGGGGCATCTACAACCAGGGCTTCACCAGGCAGTGGATCGCGGAGCGCGAGGCGCAGGCCCAGGTCGGCGGCATGAGCTGGGTGACCGCCAGGATCGAAGCGGGGGACGCCACCTGCGAGGACAACGTCAGCCTCAGCAGCCAGAGCATCGACTTCGAGAGCTTCCTGCACGCGCTCGAGTTCCGGCCACCCGACGCGGACGACCGGGACCTCACCCTGCTGGTCGAGCAGATCGAAGCCGCGGTCTTCCAGGGAGGCGGCTTCCAGGACGAGCAGACCGGCGCCCAGTTCGGCTCCATGCTCGACCGTTTCTACCGGAGTCGCGCCACGAAGTTCGTGCTCTACAACGGACGGCATCCTGACGGCTATACGCCCGACCTGGTCGTCCGCTGGTACGAGTTCCTGGAGTTCTACCTGACCGAGCGCGTGCCGAGACTCCCCCAGGCGGTGCGCCTGTTCGGCGCGGAGAGCTTCGCTGGTATCTTCGGAATCGAGGGCTACGTGTTCCCGGAGGACCGGTTCGACGCGTTCGGTAACGACCACGCCGCCGCCCTGGCCGCCTACGAGGCCGAGCCGCAGGTCCGGGTGCTCTTCGAGGTCGGAGCGGGTGGAGCGCAGGACGGAGACCCCTTTCCCCGCTTCGAGAAGACCTATCGCAAATGGCCACCCCGCAAGGCCGAGGAAGTGAGTTGGTTCCTGGACGACGGCGGGATGCTCGCAAACACGGCGCCCGCGACATCCGGTGCGGACACCTGGACCTTCGACGCCGAGGCGGGGAGCACCACCTTCTTCGGGCCCGCGGGCTACCAGCTGTTCGCCCCCTTGTGGGACATCGACTGGACCCCCTTCGCGTCGGGGTACGCCGCGTCCTACCTCACCGCACCGTTCACCGAAGATACGGTGGTGGCGGGTCCCGGGATTGCAGAGCTATGGGTGCGCAGCCCGGTCGACGACGTGACCGTTCAGGTGACCCTGACCGAGGTGCGACCCGACGGCGTCGAGTTCTATGTGCAGTCCGGGTGGCTACGGCTCGGGCACCGGGCGGCGACCGTGACCAACGACCTGCGCCTGGACCGCACCTACCACCAAGCCGACTTCTCGCCGGTGCCGGTGGACGAGTGGGTGCTCGCACAGGTTGCCATCCCCTCGGTGGCGCACCCGATCCGCGCGGGCTCGTCTCTTCGCATGATCGTCAGTAGTCCCGGCCGCGACCATGGCACCTGGGAGTTCGAGTCACCGCCGTACCAGGGAACCCCGACCTTCGATCTGGGTCGTGGCGGCACCCACGCCTCGTCGCTGGTGATGACCACATTGCCGGTGATCCACGTACCCTCCGGGTTGCCTCCCTGTCCTTCGCTGCGCGGGCAGCCCTGCCGGACCTACATCCCGCTGGACAACGTGCCCGTCAGGTAGCGTTGCGTATTCATTGCTGTCGAGTGACACCAGGTGCAAGGCCGCAGGGGTCTCGTGATTCATGAACGCTCTTGCGACCTGGACGGCGGCCGGTGCCTCGCTGGGGCTGCGTGTTTCGACCTCAGTCGGCAAAGCCCTGGCTGGCCCGTTCGCAGAGGTGGCGTAGGCCGAGCACCTCCGTGCGGGCGTCGAGGGGGAAGGGCTCCGGGACCGGCGCCGCGACATAGGCGTGATCGATGCCCAGATCGTCGAGCACTCGATGGAATCCCCTGGCCACCCGCGGTGCAGTCGATGCCTTGCACTCCACGGCGATGCGGCGGTTGCCCCGAGTCAACACCAGATCGATCTCGGCGCCGTGTTGTGTGCGATAGAACCCGTGGCGCCATCCGGGCGGAAGGACGGCGAGCACCGACTCGATGACGAAGCCCTCCCAGGAGTGACCGAACACCGGGTGACCCAGGAGGGCGTCGAAGGAGTCGATCTCCAGCAAGACGTGGAGGATGCCCGTGTCGCGCACGTAGAGCTTGGGTGACCGGATCAACCGTTTCTTCACATTTGCGTGCTCCGGCGGGACCAAGCGCACCATGAACGCCCCCGCCAGCACGCCCAGCCAGCGGCGGACGGTCATGTCGGAGACACCGAGTGCGGCGCCCAGCTTGGAAGCATTGAGGAGCTGACCCTGGCTGTGCGCGCACATCCGCCACAGCCTGCCGACGCTCTCCGGGGGGATGCGGCCCCCCAGCTGCAACAGGTCGCGCTCCAGGAAGGTCCGGGCGAAGTCCAGCCGCCATGACAAGCTCTCGTCGTCGTCGTCCGCCAGGTAGCTCCGCGGGAATCCGCCCCGCAACCACAGCCGCTCCAGATCCGCCACCTCCAGGGGTGAGAAGGGAGCGAGCTCGACCAGGGCCAGGCGTCCCGCCAGGGTCTCGGAGCCCTGTTTCAAGAGCTCGGGAGAGGCGGAGCCGAGCACGAGGAACTGCCCGGGTGCTCTGGCCTCGTCGACAATGCTGCGAAGCACTGGGAACAGGTCGGGCCGGCGCTGCACCTCATCGAGGCAGACGAGTCGGCCCCGCTGACGCTCGAGGTACAGCTCAGGGTCGGTGAGCCGGCGGACGTGGGAAGGCCGTTCGAGGTCCAGGTAGACATCGCCGTCACCGATCAACCTGCGCGCCAGGGTGGACTTCCCCACCTGCCGCGGGCCGAGCAGAGCCACGACCGGGCTGGACGCGAGCCGCTTCCGGATCAAGCTCACCGCAAGGCGAGGTGTGTAACCGAGCACTTTCGACATCTCGTGTGGAGATTACTCGGTATGTGGGTAGAGTGCCAGAGGGGATAGCCAAAAAGAAGGGGCTTCCCGCAGGTACGGAAGCGCTGGTCCGCATCCCTCACGGGATGCGGGTTAGCCGCGCCGGGACATCCGCGAGAGCATAGCGCCGACCCTCCGCAGTTCCTGCTGGCGCTCTGGACCTCCGGGGAGGTTCACCAAGTCCAGGACCGCGCAGGTTTCCGATGCGGATCCCATCGCGATTCGGAAGTGATTCCGCCTGGCGGCGCCGGGCTCCTGGCCGCAGCCTTCCGCAATGTTGAGCACCACGGAATCCGCAGCCCGGACGAGCTGATCCCGCAGGTGCCGGCGTGAGGCGGGAATGCCCTGGTGCGCCGCCCACCGGGCGACCCTCACCGCGAGTCTGTAGACATCGAGGTTTTCGTGTCGGAATTCGTGTTCCATCGTTTCCTCCTTCGAGCCGCAGGGGTTCTCGGGCGCGGCCCTCACAAAAGGCCGGAGGCCGGGGCCGCGCCCGAGAACCCCGAAGGCCCGAAGGAGGCGTGGAAACGGACCCGAAAACCCCGATGCGTACCGAGCGGGGGTTGGAAGCAGGCCAGCGTGTCGTGGAGCACACACAGCTGAAAACCAAGTGCCCGACCAGC
>JAFDJI010000182.1 GCA_019307545.1 Deltaproteobacteria bacterium
CAGCTCGAGCAGGCGATCGACCGTTTCGAGACCTAGCGTCCCCTCTCCCCGCGCCCATGGCGGGTCCGCGCAAGCCGAGAATTGAGGATTCAGGAAATAATAGAAATTATCAAATATTGCGGCATCCTGTATGCAGTCAGAGCACGAAGGGGAGCTTGGTGACGCCCTATCGGACGAGCCCGAACAGAATGGGTTCTCTGCTGAGCCTCTTGCTTCCGGTGCTCGGGCTCTTGGCGGGTACCGTCGCTTCGCTGCCCGCACGGGCCGCGGACATCCCGGCGGCGCAGCAGGCCCTGCTGCTCCTGAAGGTGCTCGCCTACGACAAGCAACTCGACGAGCGCATTCGGGAAGGCAGGCTCGCCATCCTCCACCGCACGGGACACACCGAGAGCGAGGCCTGCGGGCGGGACCTGATGGCGGCGCTCGAGGAGGCCACCTCGTCCTTCGAGGTGAGCGGACACCGTCTGACGGCAGGTGTCTTCGCCGTGGCTTCCAATGAGGCCGTCGAGGAAGCAATCGCCGCCGGACCCGTCGCCGTCTACCTCTGTCCCGGTATCGAGGAACAGCTCGATTCCATCCTGGCCGCATCCGCAGCGCACGACGCCTTGACGTTCACGGCCCAGACGTCCTTCATCGACGCCGGCACGAGCATCGGCCTCGTCCTGGAAGGGGATCGCCCCCGCATGGTCGTCAACCTCACTACGAGCAGGGAGGAGGGCGCCAGGCTGTCGGCCTCCCTACTGGCGGTCTCCGATGTCCGGCGCTGACGCCATGCCCACGCGTGCACCCCCCCTGGAGCGAACCATGCGTGAATGCGCATTCCTGCCCTTCTTCCTGGGCGCCCTGGGCCTCTTCTCTGGATGTGCCCTCGAGGTCTCGGAGGAGGAGGATCCCCTGGAGGGTGCCGTCGGGGTCCAACTTCGCGTCATCGACGGAGTCCCCGAACCGCTCATGCTCGTCCCGGGCCAGCGCTACTACGTGCAGGACCTCCACTTCCGGGCGCTGCAGTTTGACTATCCGGCGCCAGACGTAGTGGACTGGTTGGCGGGCCACTCCGACTTCTCCACCCTCGACTGGACGGGCCTCGCGAACCTCCCAGAGCACTGGGAGGACGAGGGGTTGGGGGCCTGGGGGGCGGAGCGCGCCTGGCTCGGCGCGGCCTGGATGCTGGACGACTACGCCTTCACCCTGGAGGTCCTCGACGAATCCGGTGGTGTGCTCGGCGACCCGGTCGTCCTCTCCGACGACCACTTCGTCATGCCCCGGCGGTCGGTGTTGTCCTGGCTCTCCGGGGCCCCGGCAAGGGGTGACCATGGCGAGAACACTGGGAGCTACGACGGTGTGCTCGAGGCCACCAGCTCCGGACCCTTCACCGGCCTGGTGGACGACGTCTTTTTGGTCGAGGTGTTCGCGGCCGGCGCGATCGATGGCACCGCCGAGGTCGACATCTCCTCGGTACGGGGCGAGGCGAGCCCCGGGGTGGCGGTGACCAGCGGTGTTCCCGTCGCACTCGGACAGGGAGCCACCATCCAGTTCGACGACCTCCTGGCGCTGGGGACCGGCGAGCTGACCGAAGGGGATCGGTGGATCGTGCGCTGCGACGCCACCAGCGGCGAGGTGAGCCAACCCGAGCCGGGGACGAGGGCGACGTTCTCGGCGCGGGCAGAGCTTCTGTTCCTGGTTCCCGCCACCGACACCGAGGTGTTCGAGGTCCCAGCGGACGCGTCGACCCTGCACCTCAACCTCATCGAGCGTAGTTACGAGTTCCCCCTCTCGCTCGAGCCGCTTCCGGACGCGTATGGCTTCGGCTTGGCGGCCGAGGTGGCGGTCACACACCCCGCGGGCAACTCCGTCTTCCAGCCCGGCGACACGGTGGAGGTCGTGGTCACGCTCGAGGATGGCGCGGGCAACCCGCTCCACTCGGCGGATGGCCTGCCCTCCTACGGGGAGTTCCTCGTGGGCGGCCCGGAGTACTCCGGCATCCTCTACGCCGACCTCGGCGCCATGTCGGAACCGTGCTCGGTCTTCGGCGACTGCCGGCTCGACATCATGGAGATCGAGGTCGCCGGACCCAAGCACCTCTCCCGCACCGACCATGGCGAAGGGCGGCCGGGGTACCTGGCCGATGGGGCGACGCTGCCGGACTTCGGCATCATCTATGGCGGGTTTGGCGACCCGTCCCTCTGGAGCGCCGTCGTTCCCAATCGGGCCTCGGTGCAGCTCCCGCCGGACGCGGAGCCGGGCACCTACGTGGCGATGCTCAAGGCCGGACGTGCGTTCCGCGGCGAGCGGTCCTACGTGTTGGAGACCGCCGAGTTCCAGGTCGGCGCAGCGGAACACACCTCTTTCCCGTCACGGGTGGCCTGTGACGTGTGCCACGCCGCCGATGGTGCGATGGAACGCCTTCGCCACGGCACCGGAAACGACCGCCTCTGCGTGACGTGTCACACCTACGAGCACGGCACGGCCGGAGAGGTCGTGCACATCGTCCACTACTACTCACCGTTGTACCCGGTGCGGCGCAACGACTGCACGCTCTGCCACGTCGCGGAAGGGTCCAACTCGCGGGCCAGCCGGGCAGAGTGTGGCTCCTGCCATGGAGAGATCCACCAAGACGAGATCGGCCTCGACCCCAACCCGTATGCCGAGTGCGGGTCCACTTGCCACGTCGACGAGCCAGCGGGCCACGTCGCCGTGCAGAGATTGTAGGGGGTGGGGATGCGCACCCACGACACGGTCATCATGCTGATCGGAATCCTGTTCGCGTGTCTGGCCGCGGCCCCGACCTCCGCACGCGCCGAGGACGATCCCGAGGCAACTCCCGTCGAGCTGCCCGATATCGCCGACATCTCCCTGGAGGATCTGCTCGAGCAGGTCGTCGTGGCGACGGCGGGCAAGCGTGCCCAGGACCTGCTTCGGTCGCCGAGCGCGGTCTCGGTGATCACCCGCGAGGAAATCGCCGCGCAGCCCTACATGTACCTGGGGGAGTTGCTGGCGACGCTACCCGGCTTCGACACGCGCCGGGACATGATGCAGCGCTTCTTCATCGGAATGCGCGGACTCGGCGGGTCGGGCCTCAACGCCCGCACCCTGCTGCTGGTCGACGGGCAGCCCCGCAACGACCCGCTGTCCGGAGAGGCCTCCGCGGGTCACTGGATGCCCCTGGCGAACATCGAGCGGATCGAGGTGATCCGTGGCCCGGGCTCGAGCCTGTACGGGGCGAACGCGTTCACTGGGGTGGTCAACGTGATCACCCGTCACGGTACCAGCAATCCGAGTCTCGCACCGAGGGTCGGGTTGGTGGTGGGCAGTGACCAGACAGTGCGGGCACAGGCCTCCGGGGGAAAGGCGCTGGGACCCGTCGATCTGCTCGGGTCGGTGGCGTTCCTGAGCACCGACGGGCACTTCCAGTCGCAGCACTACTTCGGCGTCGGCGGCCCCGCCACGGTCGACAACGACGATCTCGCGCGCGTTTCTGCCTCGGCGAGCGCCGCGCTGGAGGATTTCCGGGTGGCCCTCCGCTTCATGCGCGGCGAGCGAGGCCGCCCCGGGCAGTTCCCGACCGACAGTCATGGCGAGCTTCTGGAGTGCTCGACCTGCCACACAGCGGAGTCGTACGGGTTCGGCAGCGGCAACCCGACCCGCGAGTGCGGGGGCTGTCACCTGAACGACCACGACCGCGAGCAGATGGACCAGGTCCACGCGGTGGTGTCCTACGACCACGCGTTCGGCGACGCGATCCGGCTCTCCGCGAGCGCCTACGACGGCGAGTGGCGCACCCGGTACGACGTCGATGCCGAGAGCGCCTTTTTGGAGGAGCCCGACCGGGAGAAGCTGGAGACCCGCCAGCGGATGACCGGCGCCGAGACGCACCTCACCCACACCCTGGGCGAGGACGTGAACACATTGCTCATCGGCGCCGAGATCCGCTCGCTCGAGGCGGCGTCGCACCTCCTCGCCACCCCAGAGGGAGAGAGCCGGGTCACCGAGTTCATGGCCGCGGCCTTCCTGGAGGACGAGGTCCGCCCGGTGGAGTGGCTCTCGCTGGTCGCGGGCGTGCGCGTGGACCACAACACCCGGTTCGGACACCACTTCTCACCGCGGGGCGGAATCGTGTTCGCCCCTGGCGAACGGGGGAGCCTGCGCTTCTCCGTGGCTCGCGCGTTCCGCAACCCCAACTTCGCGGAGCTCTACATCGACAGCCAGCAGAGCCGAGTGCACAAGCTCGGGTCTCCCCACCTGGAGCCCGAGTGGCTGACGACCCTGGAGACGGGGGCCACCTGGCAGTGGGCCCGTCCGGCGATCATCCGCCTATCGGGTTCTGCGTTCTACACGCGCGCCGACAGCCTCATCGGGCTGTCCGCCCAGACCTACCCCGAGGTGATCTCGTCGTTCACCAACAACACCGAGAGAGCCGACGTGGTGGGCGGAGAGCTGGAGTTGAACGTGGAGCACGCCACTGGGGAGGGCACCCAACGGTTGACCGCCAACTACTCGATCCAGGACGCGCTTCCGGTATGTCGACAAGCGACTGGACAGCAGTGGCGTGGAGCTTCCCCCGTTCACGGTCCTCGATCTGGCGGTGGGGCCCGAGATCCTCGAAGGCCTGTTCATGAAGGTGTGGGCGCGGAACCTCACCGACCACACCTACCAGGACTCGCTGGGCATCCCGGCACCAGGGCGCAGCCTATTCCTGGAGCTGCGCTACGAGCCCGACGCGGCGGAACGCGGAGGCTAGGACAGGCCGATGCCAGCCAAGGCGAACCCGCCGATGAACGCGGCCGAGTGATCGCCTCTGAAGCAGAATCTGCAAGATCGGCGTACTTCGACTCAAGGACGAGGAGCCGGTACCGATAGGATATGCAAATAGTGCAAAATATGAAGAAACCCGAAACTGGCTGGCCCACCATGAGCACGAACAACACCAAAGACAGCTCAGCGCCCAAAAAGCAGGCGATCACCATCCTGGTGGTGGACGACGAGGAGATGAACCGGGACATGCTGTCGAGGAGGTTGGCATGGTCCGGGTACCAGACCATTGTGGCGGCCAGCGGACCCGAGGCGCTGGAGCGGATGGCCCAACAACCCGTCGACATCGTCCTGCTCGACATCATGATGCCGGACATGACCGGAATCGAGGTGCTCGCGGAAATCCGCCGCAACCACTCCCCCGCCGAGCTTCCGGTAATCATGGCCACCGCCAAGAGCGAGACCGACGATGTGGTGGAGGCCCTGCGCGGGGGTGCGAACGACTATGTGACGAAGCCCCTCAACTTTCCGATCGTCCTCGCCCGAGTGGCAACGCAGGCGAACCTCAAGGCAGCTACGGAGGCGCTGGCGAAGAGCGAGACTCGCTATCGCCTGCTCACCGAGCAGTCCGCCGACCTGATCATGCTGCACGATCCCGACGGTCAAATCCGCTTCGCCTCGCAGGCCAGCTACGAAATCCTCGAGTACGCTCCCGAGGAGATGGTCGGGAAACCCATCCGGGAGTTCTTCCACCCCCGGGACCGCAACGCCATACCGCGCAGCCACGCGGATCTGCCCGATGTGTGCACCGTCATCATCCGGATGCGGAAGGCGGATGGGAACCACGTGTGGGTGGAGATGGTCACTCGGTCCCTGCGCGACGAGCGGAGCGGTGAGGTTCGCGACATCCAGACGACCACCCGGGACATCTCCATGTACGTGACTCGGGCATCTGGGTCCCAGCCTCCCGCCGCTGGAGGCGCCGACTTCATCAACAACACCGGGTGGCGGGTCCCCGACGAGGAACATGCCACCGAAGATCTGCCGCCTCCCCGTGTTCATGCACCACCACCGCTCAAGCAGCCTGCCCCGATGGAGGAGCTCGATCTGTTGGGTGACGACGGGCCGACCATCGTCGCTCACGAGGATGCGGCCGTACGCGCCAACATCGAGGAGATGGTCAAGACGCGCAAGCCACGGCGCCGTCGCAGCCTGGTGAAGGGCAAGGTCCCTAGGCGACCCGCCGTTCCCTGAGGAGCTGCCGGCAGGCCGCCGCTACCGCATCACTGCCGATCGGATGCAGCGGCTCGTGTCCGCGGGACCGGAACAACGGCTCCGAACCCGGGGTCTGGGCGGCCTCCAGGGTGTGAAGGAGCTGGGCCCGGCGCTTCTCCCAGTTGCCCAGGCGGCCGTGCACGCCCGCCAGCAGGAACGACGCCGGCCAGAATCCCGGATCGAGGAACAGGGTGCTGCGAAGACTATGGGCCGCGCGTTGCAGATCGCCCAGCTTCCGGTACGTCATGCCCAGGAAGTAGTGCACCTCGGGGAGGAGCGGATCGCGCTTCTGGGCCTCCCCGTACGCATGCAGCGCCTGCTCGAACGCATGGACCCGAAGCGACACGTTCCCGAGCGTGACCCAGGCAGGAACCCTGTCCGGGTTGCTCTGGACCACCTTTTCGAGCACGGCCCGGGCCAGCTTTTCGTCTCCGCTCCGGAGCAGGTCCAGCGCGTGATCGTAGCGTGGCGAGGGCGCCACGGAGACTGGAGGCGTTCGACGGAAGCGGCTGGTGCGCCGCGGTGTCGGCATCGGCGTCGGGGTCTTCTGGCGCGGAATGAACCGGGTACCTGGCCGATAGGCCACCTGTCCCTTGATGCCCACCGGCACCATCGGGGCGCGCATGGACTCCGACGAGCCGAGGAAAACGAGCCCATCCGGAGCCAGCCCTTTCATGATGTGTTGCGTCGCCGCCCTCAACGCGTCGCCGGTGTAGTAGATGAATGCATTCCGGCAGACGATCACATCCCAGGGAACACACGCGAGAGATCGGGGGGGAGGATCGTACACCACGTTCTGGCGTCGGAATGACACCCGTTCTCGGATGTGCCGTCGAACCCGATGTCGGTCTCCAACCCGCTCGAAGTATTCCTCCCGCAGGGCCTTGGGTACACTTCTCAAGCTCCAGTCGGCGTACTCACCGGTACGTGCCGCGCCGAGCGCCACCGCGTCGATGTCCGTGGCCAGGATCTCCGTGTCTACCCCCTGTTCAGCCAACAACATCGCCAACGAGTAGGCTTCCTCGCCGGTGGAGCAACAGGCACACCAGATCCTCCCGGGCCCGTGGCCTGCATCCGCGCGTTCGGAGAGCACCTCGGCGATGACCTTGAGCTGCCTGATGTTGCGGAAGAAGAAAGTGTACCCGATGGTCACCGCCGCGATGAACTGGGTGAACTCCCTGCTCTGGGTGGTCTGGCCTCCGAGCAGGCTCACATAGGCATCACCATCGGGAAGACGGAGTGCCCGCGCCCGGCGCCGGACGAACCGGTCCAGCGAATCCTCGGTGCGACTGGGTCGCAGCTCGATGCCGAGGCGCTGGGCGACCAGCGCAGCCATCCGCTTCTGCCAGGTCATTGGGGTCCGCTCCGCAAGGGCAAGGTTTCTCCTCGCTCGGCGAAATGCCGAAGGGCGGAAGCCACCCGGGGCAGCGGCAGAGCTCGCTGGGCGGCCGCCGATTCCATGGCTGCCTTGGGCATACCGTAGACCGCCGAGGTCTCCTCGTCCTGGGCCAGGGCGACACCGCCCCTGTCCCGGATGATCCGAAGTCCGTCAGCCCCGTCCCGTCCCATGCCGGTGAGCACCACTCCGAGGGCAGATGTGCCGAAGGAATGGGCCAGGGACTCCAAGAGCACGGTCCCCGACGGACAGTGGCCATTCACACGTCGGCCTCGCTCGAGCTGCACGCGACCACGCCGGGTGATGGTGAGATGCGCGCCATCGGGGGCAATGACCACCACACCCGGCTCGACCGGGGCACCCGCCACGGCAACGCGAACGTCGAGCGGCGTCGTGCGGTCCAGCCAGGCAGCCAGGGTGTTGGTGAATCCGGTCCCCATGTGCTGGACCACCGCGATGCCCGCAGAGAGACCCCGTGGGAGGTCGGCGAGGATCGTGGCGAGGGCGGCCGGACCACCCGTGGAGGCCACCAGCCCAATCATCCGTCCTGGTACTGCACCCCGAAGTGGGTCGAGTCCCGCCACGCGGGCACGGTCGCGGCGCCCCCCCGCGACGTGGCGGACCACCCTCACCGATGCCAGGAGCTTGATGCGGTGGGCGAGATCATTCTGCTCGGCCTTGCTCACCGGCCAGCTCGCAGGCTTGACAACCAGGTCGAGCGCACCCGATCGGAGCGCTTCCATGCTCAGTTCGCCGCTATATCCACGCGGGTCAGCCGTGAGCACGAGAATGGGGGTCGGGTGGCGTGCCATGATCTGCTCGATCGCCATCAGGCCATCCATCACCGGCATCTGGATGTCCATGGTGACCAGGTCCGGACGGTGAGCGGCCACCATCTCGACAGCCTCCTTGCCGTCCCGCGCGATCCCGATGACCTCCAGCTCGGGGTCGCCCTCAATCATCTCTGCGATGAGTTGGGCAAACAACGGAGAGTCGTCCACCACGAGCACCCGGACCCTGCCGTCCTTCATCTCCGGCTACCCTCCCGGGTGTTGAAGGAACCGACGAACCGTTCGCGCCAGGGCGTCCTCCCGGAAGTCCGACTTCACCAGGTACCCATCCGCACCCAGCTCCGACGCACGTCGCTTGTCCTCCGGGGACCCACGGGTACTGAGGACGACCACCGGAACCTCCCCCTGACCGGAAAGGGACCGGAGCTGCTCGAGGAACCCGAAGCCATCGAGCACGGGCATGCTCAGGTCGGTGAGCACCAGGTCGGGCCGGTGCTCCTGGACCTTCTCGAGCCCCTGCTGGCCGTTCACCGCCTCCACCACGGCATAGCCCAGGTCCCGGAGCAGGGAGGCGACCATGTCCCGCGTGAACTCGGAATCATCCACCACCAGGATCGTCTGCTTGCGAGCCTCCTTGGCCTCGGCGGGCTTGGCGCTCCAAAGCGAGCGGAACATGGCCTCTCTCATCACCTGCGGTACCCGGAGCATGAGTGCCAGCTCACCCCCTGGCATCGCCACCGTTCCCTGGACCAGGCGAAGTCCATCGACGAAGGGATCGAGGCGACGCTGCACCATCTGATGCTCGCCCCTGAAGCGCGACACCCGAAGGCCCAATCGCCGCCCCTCGTGAGCCAGGATGATTGTCGGCATGCCGCCACCATTCGTCGGGGTCGGCGAGCCACCCAGGAGCATCCCGAGATCGGCGAGGGGCGTGCGCTCCTCGTCCCGCTTGAAGACGGTCCCCTGACCAGTGACCTCGACGTCTTCTGGCTGGACGAGGAGGGCCTGCTCGACCGCATCGGACGGAAAGGCCATGTACGCGTCCCCAACCTCCACCAGCAGCGCGTTGGAGAGCACCATGGAGATCGGAACGCGCAGCCCGAACGAGGTGCCCATTCCCTTCGTGGTTTCGACGCTCAACGAGCCGCCGAGCGCGGTCACCTGCTTGCGCACGACCGAAAGCCCGACACCGCGCCCTGACACATCGGTGACCTCCTGTCGGGTGGTGAAGCCCGACAAGAAGATCAAGTCGGCGGCCCGCTTGTCCTCGAGGATCTCCGCCTCCTCGTCGTTGAGCAGCCCACGCTCGACGGCGGTCGCCCGGATCCGATCCAGGTCCAGGCCGTAGCCATCCTCCTGCACGGTGATCTCCACCGAGGAGCCGACCTGCAGGGCCCGGAGCAGCACGCGTCCCTCGGCAGGCTTGCCGGCCCGTTCGCGCTCCGCGGGTGGCTCGATGCCATGATCCACACAATTGCGGACCAGATGGAGCAATGGCTCCGCGAGCAGGTCGAGAACCTGCTTGTCTACCTCCACGGCCCCGCCCGATACCCCCACGCTGACCGTCTTGCCCTGCTCTCGGGCGAGGTCCCGCGCCGCGCGGGGGAGGGTGGCGAAGAGCGATGCGATGGGCAGGAAGCGGAGATCCCGCACTGTGGAGTCCAGCGCATCTACCTGAAGTCCGTCGTCGAAACTCTGCTCCCGCGCCTGGGCCACGAGGTCGATGGCCCCGAGCGCGAGACGTTGGCTTTCCACCAGCAGCTCGGAGAGCTGGGTGATGAGGGTGGTCAGCTGGACCCGGGTCGCCTCGTTCGGGTCTCGGAGAGTGGCCATCACCGATCGGCCGCGCTGCAGGGTCGCGGCCGAGTCCACCGTAATCGCCATGAGATCCCCGAGTGTCCGCTCGGCACGGGCGTGGCGGAAGACCAGATCGCCAGAAACCTCGGTGAGGCGGTTCAGCTTCTTCAGGCCGACGCGAAGAAAGGCATCTCGCTTCCGACCCTGTACGGTTCGGGGCGCCTCCTCCACCTCCTCCGCCGGACCAGCAGCCGCCACTTCGGGAGGCATCTCCGGGGCCTCCGGGGTCGGCGCAAGACCCCCGTCCTCGATCGCGTGGACCGCCGCTTCCACCTTGGCGCTGAAAGCGTTGGGATCGAGACCCGGCTCGGGGTCCTCTTGGACCAGCGCCCCGAGCAGGTCGAACCCCTGGAGCACCAGGTCACTCACCTCGCGAATGATGCTGAAGTCCCGGCGGTGAGCCAGGTGGATGAGATCCTCGGTCTTGTGGGCCACGACGTTGATGTCGTGAAGCCCCATCATCCTCGCCTCGCCCTTGAGCGAGTGGATGTCCCGCATCACCGTCTCGGCCAGCTCCTTGTCGTCCGGGGTCCGCTCCAGCTGCACGAAGTCGTTGTTGAGGCGCTCCACACGCTCCATCGCCAATGAGCGGAACATGCCCATGAGGTGTTCGCGGCTGGAGGAGCGAGTCGGCATCGTGCTACTTGGCCGCTTTGGCGGTGGGGAGACGGAACTCTTCCACCTGGCCCTGGAGCCGTTCGGAGAGTGCGGTGAGCTGGGAAGCGGTGGCGGCAAGCTGAGAGCTGGCCGACACGGTGCGCTGGATGACCTCGGAGATCTCGTCCATGCTTTGGGTCACTTGTTGGGTACCGCTCTGTTGCTGTTGGATGGTGTACCGGATCCGCCTCGCTGAGTCCGCCGAGCTGGATGCCCGTTTCGATGCTTCCTCGGTGGCGAGCACCGAGGACCCGGTAGCCTCCCGGATATCCACGGTGAGCGACTTGATGTCACGGACCGCGCCCATCACGTTCTCCGTGAGTCGCTGCATCCTGGTCGCGACCTGCGAGAACCCTCGCCCCGCCTCCCCGGCCCGGGTGCCCTCGAGCGAGGCATTGAGCGCCAACAGGTCGGTCTTGTTCGCAATGTCCTTGATGACCTCGAGGACCTCGCCGATGCGCTGGGTGTGTCCGGCCAACAGGCTGACGCGCTCGGCAATGAGCTCGATGTTGTCGTGGGTGCGCTCGGCATTGTCGAGGACCTGTTGGGAGGATTCCGCGATCTGGGTGGTCGCCTCGAGGAGTGTCTCCATGGTGCGGAGGGTTTCCTCGACGACGGCCGCTTGCTCACTGGCGCCCCGCTCCTGTGACCTGGAGCTCGCCAGGATCTCGGAGGA
>JAFDJI010000183.1 GCA_019307545.1 Deltaproteobacteria bacterium
GAGCTTACGACCCCGCTCGCGGTGCGGCCGTTGCCCTTGATCACGATCTCGTAGGACCGGTCGTCGCCCATGGATTCGATCTCCGCGGTGACGTGCCAGGAGTCCAGCGCGCCGTCGTGGGTCCACACCGCGAAGATCTCCACGTCCGTCGCATCCCGGGTGGTGAGCAGCAGGCGCTCCCGGGTGGTCTTGTGGCCACCGGGGAAGCCGAGGATCCGCCTCTTCTTGCGCGCTGCGGACAGCGTGTGGGGAGAGGTGTCATTGGGCTCGTAGTGATCGTCTTTCGTGGGCCGCCCGATATCCTCGTCCACCGTCCCGTCGCAGTCGTTGTCCTTGCAGTCGCCCATCTCCTGGGCGCTCGGGTGGACCGTTTGGTCACCATCGTTGCAGTCGCCGTCCAACTCCCGAAAACCGTCGCCGTCATCGTCGAAGGCGACCGTGCCCTCGTCCACCAACCCGTCGCAGTCGTCGTCCACCCCGTTCGGCTCCGCCAACTCGGGCCTTGGGATCGCGGGGTCGTCGTCGTCACAGTCCCAGGGGCCGGGCCGGGCCGCCTCCTCCCCGTCGCAGTTCCAGTCGAGGGACTCCCAGGCGTAGGCGTGATCGCCGTCGCGGTCGGGTGGGTCCGGGTTGCCCGCCCATGCCAGGGGGTTGTCGTCGTCGCAGTCCCGGCCACCCACTTCGGCGGCCTCCTGCCCGTCCCGGTCCGCGTCCTGCCCGTTCGCCCCGTCGCAGTCGTTGTCGATCCCGTCACCGACAATGTCTTTCACGCCCGGGTGAACGTCCGCGCGCTTGTCGTCACAGTCATCCTCGCAGGCCAGGTATCCGTCACCGTCCTCGTCCACGCACGGGGGCCCCACCTCGAAGGACACCGTTCGCTCCGCGACCTCGCGAGCCCCTTCGTACAACGCGGTCCGGATCCGGTAGCTGCCCTCCCTGAGGGGGGGCATGGGCACTTCCACCCGGCGCTCGGGCGGGATCGGGGCCTTCAACAGGAGCGGGGAGTCGTCCGGGAGCAGGGTGGCGGACAGGCTCAAGCGTCCCGCCACCTCGCACGGGCTCAGGACTTCCACCACAATCGGAGGGATCTCGGGTGAGGGGTACGGCTTTGGCGGCGTCGCCGCGGAGAGCGCCACCTCCCAGAGCGGGGTGCGGATCGGGAAGCGCTCGGAGGCCTGCTTCCCCAGTTCCACATGGACCACCACCTCCCGCTCCGCGCCCACGAAGGAGCCGACTTCCACCAAGGTCGCGCGCGCGGGCACCGTCGCGGTACCGGCCGGCGCGCCGTCCACGTGCAGCACTAGATCCCTTGCCCGCCACGTCGGCACCACGGTTGCGTTTGCGGTCCAGGTGCCGCACTGGTCGGTCGTTGGCGGCGTCAGGTGCACCTCGCTGGGCCCCAGGAGTCCGGAACAGCCAAGGCTGGCCAACGCGGCAATCGCAAGCGTTAGGATTGTCGATGTCCGAAAGGTCAAGTACACAGTGATGGGGTCATACCCCGTCGGAGGTTCGATGCGTCTGCTTCTGGTCATCGCGGCATTGTGCGCCACGGTGGCCTGTGGGGGGAAGAAGAAGAACAGTGCCTATTCCGAGACGCTGATGGATCCGAGACAGGACTTCGCGCCTGGTTTCATCGACCTCACCGATGAGACGGACGAGGATCTCGACATGCTGATGGGCTCCGAGCTGATGGTCGCGTCCGCCCATTGCGGCAACCTGCTCGCCCTTGAGCCCGCGGCGTTGATGGGCAGGCTCAACGAAGGCGAGATCCGCTGCCTGGAGGACGGCTACCGCATGGCCGACCGCCAGACCGCGAAGAAGAAGGTCTCCCTCGTGCTCATGGCCGACGCCTGGACCAAGGGGGACACCCACCGCTGGGAGACCATCGTGCGCCGCCACCTCGAGGAGGTGGACCAGTCGGATCCGAACCTTTGCTACAAGTTCGCGCTCTTCCTCGGCCGCCAGGGCCCGGAGGTCGCCGAGGAGACGATGAGATGGGTGGATACGGCCCTGGAGAACCGCAGCCGATTCCCCGCCGGTGACACGCATGTGGCTCGGGTGTACGGCCTGCTGAAGCTCAAGTCCCACGCGTCCGCCAAACACTGGGCCTTCCTCGAAGAGCAGTACATCCTCACCCCCTCCGCGGACATGCTGGAGCAGCGGGACGAGGCGCGCAACGAGGCCAAGAACCTTGCCCGCGAGTGGCTGGAGTACGCGCGCAACGCTGGCAAGGACGAGACCCTCGCCTACCAGCTCTGTGTCTCGGCGGCCGGTGGTCGGGAGTTCTGCGAGCAGCTGTAGCAGACCGCGCCCGGGACGCCGCTTTGGGCTCAGGTTTGCGGGCGCGGACACGGGAGTCGGCCCAGGCGCTTTGCGCACTGTGTAGGCTAGGAGCCCGATCCTGGCGGGTGATACTGCAGATCGAGCCCAAGGCAGGCCGCTGTCTCGGCAGGACTCTTGACGCTCTGTTGACATATGGAAGGGGAGGATCCTACAATGAGCAGGCGCGATCCCGACGTGATCCGCAATTCATTGTCGTAGATATAGCCGGAGCAACCTGCGACTTTTCCAATCTATCCACAATCGATCCCCTGTCTTACGGGTGGTTCGTTGAGACTGACGCGCAATTGGATGCCCAACAGTGTGCGCGAAAACCAAGGTTCTGCCGTGGGACGGTGTTGGCACGGGTCCTGCATATGCCCAGGGCGGCACCTGGCAGAGCCTGGGGCCGACCGAGGAGATTGCTCCTCGGAGCGCTCTTTGACGTCGAAAACCCCATGAAGGTCAGTGAAACGCCCTGCGGGGCTACCTTCACAACGGGCGTCGCCTTCGGGTGGCACCCAGCGTGTCGGAGGCATTGCAGACCAGCGTTGTCACGACTTCGGGTTCCGGACAGACTTCACGGGCACCGTCCCAGCGTTCGCCCTCGGCTTCGGTCGAGGGGGGGCAACAGGACGCGCCAACGGGGGTCCCGCGGTCGCGCTTAAAAGGTGCGGCGGTTGGACTCGGCTTCGGCCCCCCGGCGGCGCCCCAGCATCGAGCTTCGGCACGGTGAAGGGGGGGAACCCGGGAAGGGATCTCGATTGCACGTCGGCTCGAAGCGGTTCGCCGCAGACGGACGGCACGCGCGGGTTCCGCAGACGTCGAACCTCGGTTCGGCCGAAGTGGTCTCCCGCCGGCTTGGCACAGTCGGATCGAAGCGGAATGCGAAGGAGCCTTGAAGGGGAACAAAGCCCATGGAAGGAACGAGTGTTGTTCCGCTGGCAACGGCGGATGCGACACGACGGACTCGTCGGTGGAGCAAAGCCTTGTAGTCGGCTGCTCCGTGAAACGCTCGACGAGCCCAGGTCCCTCCCGCTTCGGCGGGTGGAGCCGGCCCCTCGGCGTCTCGCGGCCTCGGCCGTGAGGCATCCCGGCGGACCGCCTTCGGGCGGCCCCAAGGGCCCGAGAGGACTGCTAGGGCAGACCAGCCCCGGCGGTGGCTCGATCTCCCCTGGCCAAGGTTGGCACTTCGGTGCTGGCGGCGGCTGCGGAGGTTCAGCGCGAGTTGCCCACGCGACGCCTCGGCGTCGCGGAAGCTGCACGCGCTCGATGACGTGGGGGTCCGCTTCGGCGGATCGGAGCATCATCGAATCGAACGTCTCTTCGCTGACCTGTCGCCAACCACGCTCCTCGGAGCGCGGGAAGCGTCAGACCCGGGCGGCCTCGGCCACTCGGGCTCCGCAACTGGAAGGTGGCTTCGGCCAGGTTCCGGGAGCGGGCAGTGATGGTAACGGCAAGAGGGCAACGGCCGCAGTGATGCGGTACGGCTGTCGGCGAGGGAAGTCTTCGGAGGGTGTGAACCGCGTCGCGGGGAATGACCCCGGTGACCTGTGCCCGCTGCCCCTTGGGGCGGACGGTATGGGCCTCCGGCCGTCAGGAAACGCGGCGAACCCCCGGTCGGTTGCGGGGTGCAATAGACCCGCGCCCTCTCGAGCGGAGTAAACCGTCATGGTGGTGAGAAACCACGAAGGCGGAACGAGTCTGGCGGGTGGTACCGTCAGGCCGAAGGGAGCTTCGGTTCCCGGGAGTGAACGCGAGAGAGGCATATCGGCGGAGGGGTGGTAACCCGAACGAATCCCAAGAGAGTAGGCGTCGGCGCGAGCCGACACCGGCGCTCATTCGAGCGCTCTGAAAGGGAGGTCAAGGTCACGAGGGCTGGTGTTCGGCGGCTTCGGCTGCTGGACGACGATAGGCCCGGGAATACCTCGAAGGCCAGGCCGGCAACGGCCAAGGGTCACGGAGGGAGCGGAGAAGTCCAAACGATCCGCTACCAGACCGTTCGCTTGAGCAACGAGTTTCTCAACTGCTCAGTCGGCCCTGAAGATCACGCCAACCCTATGAGAGCTTCCCGGCACGGCCTCGGCCGCGTCGGAATCGAATCTGCGCTCAAAACTCTGTAGGGACGTTCCACCGGGCTTTCCAGGTGCCAACTCAGCCCCCGGGCCAAACGGTCCGGGGGCTGTTCTTTTTGGATCCGTCTCTCCTGCTAGACTGCGGCGGACACTCCCACCCCGAGGCGTTCATGGACGAGCGGTTGGAGGCCGGTCGCCATCACTTGGTGAACGGCGAACGGGCGCTCCATCTTGGGTATCCGGACGACGCCCGTGCGCACTTCGAGGCGGCACTACTGCAGTTCCGCGGCCCAGAGCTTCGCCTTGGCGAGGCCCATGCGCTGCGGGGTTTGGGGCAGCTGGAACTCGCACTCGGCAACCTGTCCGATGCTGAGGCTCGCCTGCATCGCGCCGTCGACGTATACGACGAGTTGCTGCGCCAGCTGGCGGAGATCGACCCCGACGGCGTCTCCGTGGACATGAAGCGCCGGGCCCAGGAAGGGGAGATCGCCTCTCTCGTGCTCTTGGGTGAGCTGAAGATGCGGGCGGGTCAGCCGATCCTGGCCCGGGACATCCTGTCGAGCGCGGGCCGCCACGCTGAGGTCGTGGGCAACTGGGCGCTTCGCGCGGATGTGCTGACGACCCAGGGAAGGGTCGCGCTACGGACGGGGGAGTACGACGAAGCGGAGCGGGGTTTTCGCGATGCGATTGCCGCCCACCAGACCAGCGCCAACGTCGAGGGCGAGATCGGCGCCTGGCTGCTACTCGCCGAGTTGGAGCGACTCCGGGGCAACCTGGGGCGCTCGCGGATCGCGCTGGAGAGGGCACGCCCGTTGGCGGAGGCCACCAGCGACGATCGACTCCTCGGCCGGGTGCACCACTCACTGGGCGCGCTGGAGGCCATGGCGCTGAACCCCGGAGATGCGCGCGGGCACTTCGAAGTTGCCCTGACGTTGGTACGCCGTACCGGTGACGCCGAGATGGAGGGCTACACCCTTCTGGGCCTCGGCGAGGTCGCAAGCCGGGTTGGAGAGGGATCGGCGTTGGAGAACCTCGTCGATGGGGCACGGATCCTGGGCGCGCTCGGACACCGCCATGGGGTGGCGTCGGCGCTGGTGCGGATCGGCGAGCACGGGATCGGGATCGGTGAGCCCGAGTTGGCGCTCGCCGCCTCGGAGGCGGCACGTCGCCTGTGGGAGCCCATCGAACCGGTACGAGGGGTGGGCCAGGCGTTGCGGTTCATCACCAAAGCCTTGCTGGCCATGGATCACCCGCGGGCCGCACTGCTGGTCGCAGTCACCCGGGAGGGGGTGGTAGGCGCAGTCCAGCCGAATGCACGACAGGTGGCGGACTACTTCCGCGACCGCGCGCCTCCGGAATGGGTGCGGGCGCTGGAGGGTCAGTCCAAGGACCAGCTGATCGACCGCACCCGCGAGGTCATGGAGCGAATCCTCAGACCCATCTTGTGGGCCGTGAACCTGGAGGCAGAGGCCCTCGGTACCGTCTCGGGTGCGCTTGCGGCGGTGGAGACCCTCGGTGCAAAGCTGCCCAGCCCGGCTCCTCCGGCAGAGGAAGAGGAGCCTTCGCCCGGCGAGATCCCTCCGGAACTGCCTCCACTGGAGGAGGTCGAGGCGCCCGGTCCGCTGCCCTCCCTCGATGAAGTCCCGGAAGAAGAGGGGCACGTCGGTGCGTTCCCCGCCCTGGGTATGCTCCACGATGATGCCCGGCGACCCGGTGACGCCGTGCCGTCGCGGGACGGTCCCACGAAACCAGACGACCTGCACGCCGAAGAGCGCGATGCGGGGGAGGAGACAGAGGAATGAGCGTCGCGCCCTTCGCTTACGAATCCGATGGTGGGGTCCTGGTGTGTGGGGACGGTCCCGAGCTGTTCGCCTATTCCGGGGAAGACGACAGCCCGATGTGGAAGCAGTTCTGCGAGGGACTGCTGGTCGGGGTCGGCGTGGCCAAGGGAACCGTGTGCTCCCTGGATGATGGCGGTGGCTTCAACACGTGGAAGGAGAAGACCGGCGAGAAGGTCCTTTCGGTGGCCCTGGGAAGCCCAGCCATCGCCCTGCAGGTTTCCGACCAGGGCACCGCCGTTGCGTTGCTCTCCACGGGTGTAGCCCACATCCAGGAGAACGGGGAGTTCTCCACGATCCCGTTCCAGGGAGGAACTGCCCTCGCGTGTTCTGGTGACGCCAGTCGCGTGGTGGTGGGCATGGGCTCTGGTGATCTGGCGCTCTTCGACCTGGCCAGCGGCACACAGCTCTCCACCGCCCAGGTCGGGGCTCCGGTGGCGGACATCGCCTGGTCGCCCCGAGGCTACTGGATGGTGGCGGCGGGAACGCAACTGCACATGGTGGCCTGGGACCTGGCGATGCTGGATCCCGAAGCGGAGGAAGGCACCCCGCCCCCCGACCCGCTCCAGGGAACGATCGAGGTTCCCGGCACTCCGCATCGCGTGGCGGTGAACGTCGACGGGGCGGTGGTCGCCTGTGATGATGGCGCTCAGAAGGTGTTGGTGTTCGAGCTGCACGAGAAGCGCTGCGGGACCACCATCGAGTACACCCGCGACATCGGCGATCTGGACTTCGGGCCCGACACCTCGCTCGGTATCGGCCTGGAATACGCGGACGCG
>JAFDJI010000824.1 GCA_019307545.1 Deltaproteobacteria bacterium
TCGGGGGGTCGTGTGTTCGGAAGCATGTTGGCGATGAGCTGTGCCGTGAGGCGGACGCGATCCTCCGGACCCACGAAGAAGTCCATGTGTTGCCAGTCCGAGAGGACGATGCGGTCCGTCTCCTCGGTGTTCTGGGAGTGTTCGGGGACCATGGAGTCGAGCCCGGTGGCGAGGATGCGCTGAACCATCGGCAGCGCTTTTTCGATATCCACCAGGACCGCCGAGCCGGGCACGATGTCCCGACAGGCCGGCAGGAACTGGAACAAGCGTGCCATCGGCGCGCCCCCCAGCGGCGTGGCGAGCGCCACGACCCCCCGGACCCTCGGCAGGTCGTACCCCTCGTCTTCACCCCTTGCGATGGCGGCCAGCGCGATGATCCCCCCGAGGCTGTGGCCCGCGAGGGTGATCTCCTCGATGCCCTCCTCGGTCTTCAGGCGTTGGAGGTCCTCGAGGAGAATCGCAGTCGAGCGGTGGACAGGTCCGATGTTCGCGAGCACGCCGTGGCCGAGCGGGAAGGGTCGGGGGAGGTAGACGTCGACCCCGTAGCGCTCCAACTCCAGACCGAGCCGGTTGAAGACGCTCGGGGTGCAGAACAGCCCCGGGATCAGCATCAGCGCGGGCCCGCCGGTGTGGGTGTAGGGAGCGGGAGGGGCATAGCAGGCGATGCTCTGCATAACGGCGCCTCGAAGGAAGGACGGGATCCGCTGCGCGAATTCGCGCGACCGCGCCCCGAGGATCGCCTCGACGGTGTCGTCCGCTCGCTCCAAGCCTCGGGCCAGGCGATCGGTGATGTCATCGCGCGGCAGATCAGCAGCCACCTGAACGGTCATTCATTCCTCCGGCGGCCGGTGAGCATAACCGAGTGCCCGAAAGAACCCGTGCACCTGGACGCGACACCAGCCTTCCGCAGGCGAGTATTCAGCACCCTGCCCAGGGCGATCGGCCAGACCCCGACGAGCGCACCCCGGGATAACCAGAGGGGACTGCTGGCACGGTGAGGCGGGCATGTGGCTACACCGGGCGTTTCACGCTCGCCAGCGCCAGCGCGTCCCACATATCGACCGGGTCCAGCAGTCCCTCGTGCAGCACGGTCCCGTCCGAGTCCAGGGCGTACACCGTGGGGCTGGCCGGCGGGTGCACACGGTCGGGGACGTGCCCGTATTCGTCGAGCAGCACAGCCACCGGCAACCCATCCGCATGGGCCATGTCCTCCGCATCCCACCAGGGCTCGCCTACCTGGCGCTCCGGGGTGGTGGTGATGACATGCAGCCCGGCGAACAGCCCCGGAAGCCAGGTGTAGTAGTTGAGGTACCGCAACACGAAGTCGTCGTAGGCCTCGTTCCCGCGGTCGTCTCCCAGGAGGCAGACCAGCAGCAACTGGTGGGTGCGCATGTCCCGAAGCGCAGCCGGCAGGGACACCTTCCGCTCCAGTGCTGGGTCGACGTCGAGAGGCTCCAGATCGTAGTCGACCGGGAATGGCCGGGTGACCCACGAACGGCGCTTCTTGGGGAGGGGTTCCTCGGAAAGCTCGGTGTGCAGCGCCGCGACCCGATCGAAGGGGTGCAGATTCAAGGACTTGCGCAGGAACTTCAGCGCCCGGTGCTGGTAGCCCTCACCGAGGTGCCGGAGGGCGAGGTAGTACGTCGCGACGGCGAGGTAGGCATCGGGCCAGTTTCCGGCGTGCTCTGCCGCGTACTCGTCGAGCAGCGCCATCCCCCGCCGCTTGCGACCCCGCTCCCACAACGCCGCACCCAGGAGCGCCAGGGCGGGTGTGTCCCGGTGCGTGATGCGAGAGAGCCGCGACAGCAGGCCGGGAGGTTTGCGGGACCGTCGGCAGCGCATCCAGGAGAGCTTCTGCAGCACCTCCCACTCACCCGCCTCCCACACCTGCACGAGAGCGGCGGGGTCCCCCACGACCGGGTCCCAGTGCGCCACGATTGCCGGCACGGTGGGTTGGAGGCGCACCCCAATCTCCACCCCAGACGTCTCGAGGTCCACCGACTCGCCCGTCGCGTGCGCATAGAAGAGGTAGTGCCGCCTGCTTGCGAACTCGGCATACAACCGGGTGCCGCACTCGTGCCCTGGTCGCCCATCGATGGAGACCAACCAGTCACCCTCCCGCAGGCCGGCGGCACCGGCCACGGACGCCCCGGAGACCGCGGCGATCCGCTTGCTGTCCTCCGGGAGGGGCCGGAGAGTCTTCGTCCGGCGCAGCTCGAGCAGGTTTTCCTGGATGGCCTGCTGCAGGCGTTTGGAGGGCTCCAACGCTAGAAACGCCCCCCTGCGCCCAGGACCAACGGCGCACCGCCGCCGTCCAGCGGCGCAAGGAACTGGATGGTCAAGCCCCCCACGAGCACCGTAGCGCCGCTGAAGGCGATCATCTGGCC
>JAFDJI010000184.1 GCA_019307545.1 Deltaproteobacteria bacterium
AGCAGATCCTTGGTGAGCGCAATCATGTTGGTGTGGGAGAGTTGGACGCCCTTGGGCGTACCGGTCGTGCCCGAGGTGTAGATGAGGAGCTGGGTCTCGTCGGGGGTCAGCTCAGCGAGCCGCTTGTCCAGCTCCGCGTCGTCCTGCTCCCTTCCGAGCGCCAGCAGGGCCTCGAAGGACATCTCGTCCTCGGTCGGCTCGTCCATCACGATGAGCTTCTCGGCGCTCATCAGTCCGCGTTCGATGCCCTCGCGATACTTCGCGAGTTGCTCCCCGGTGTCGGCGATCGCAATCTTGGAGCGGGAGTGCTTGACGATGTATGCAGCCTGATCGGCCGTGTTGTTCGGGTAGATCGGTGCCGGTATCCCGCGGGCCGCCATGATCCCGAACTCGCTGATGACCCAGCCACAACGCGAGCCCCCGATCAGGGCTACGCAGTCCCCGACCTGGTGGCCGAGCGCGATCAGCCCCTTGGCGGTGTCCCGTACCGCTTGCCAGTACTCAGCCCAGGTGTAGGTGCGCCACGCGCCAGAGGCGTCCTTTTCGTGGATGGCGGGCACCTGCGGCCGTTCCTCTGCCCAATGCGCCAGCTGATGCACGAGCGTGTGTCTGATTTCCAAGAGCTCCCCTCCTTCATTGGGTCCCGGAGCACCCTACCAGGACTGTCGGTGCAAGCGACGCCCGTCCACGAAAAAGGCCCGCGAGAGCTATGCCATAGCGAGCAGTAGGACCCCTGCAATCGCGAGCAGCACGTACACCATCGTCCGAAACGACCGGGCGTCCACCCGATGGTGCAGGAGATCCCCGGCCAGCAGGCCGAGGGCGAGGGGGACGGCCAGGATGGCGGTGAGGCGAGCGCTCTCCCAGCCGAGGACGCCCGTGACCAGGTACCCGGCGATCAGCGCGAGGTTCAACAGGAGCCAAAGGGCACTCAGGGTGCTCCGAAACGCGCCCTTGTCGTGGAGCTCCCGGCCCGCCACGTAGACCGCCATCGGTCCGCCGGTGGCGAACGCGCCGTGGATGACGCCCCCAGAGAGGAGGAGCCCGGCCTTGGTTCCAGCTTTCAGGGGGGTCGGCTCGCCGGTGGCCGGTCGCACAATGCGCCACAGCTCCACGCTGGAGACGATGACCACGAAGGCCCCGAACGACCGCGACAGGAGGCGATGGTCGCCAGCACCGAAGATCCACAGGCCAAAGGGCAGTCCAATCCCCATCAGTGGGAGGATCTTACGGAAAAGCAGCCCCCAGTCCACGTCCTGCCGGTAGCGGACCACCAGGAAGGTCGAGAGCACGATGTTCAGGGGAACGAACGCCGGCAGCAGCTCCGGGATCGGCACCACGAGCGCCCCGAGCGAAACCGCCACCACGGTGGCGCCGAAGCCCAGGGCCGCCTCGACGAGGAACGCGACGAAGACGATGAGGACCAGGAGCGCGACGGTCAACGGGGTGCCCCCGTGGAAAGTTTGGGAAGCGTATCCCGACGGGCAGGGTTCGCGGAGGCCTCCCCTCGTCGGTTAGGTTGCTGGCGATCCATCCCTGGGGGTGAGGGTGTCTTTCAGAATCCTGCCGGCCAGTCGCACCAAGAACGTCCGCTATGCGATCCGGGACATCGTGGTCCAGGCCAAACGGTTGGAGGCCGAGGGCCAGGAGCTGGTCTTTCTGAACATCGGCGACCCCATTCAGGAGGATTTCGAGACGCCCCGGCATATCATCGACGCGATCTGTGACGCGTTGAGGACGGGCCACACGTCGTACTGCGATTCGGCTGGTGTTTCGGAAGCCCGGGAGGCCATCCGGAGGGACGCGGAGCGGAGGGGAATTCCCTCGATCCAGGAGGTCTTCGCCACGGCCGGCGTCAGCGAGGGCATCGAACTGGCGCTCTGCGCGCTGGTCGAACCGGGGGATGACTTCCTGACGCCTTCTCCGGGCTATCCCCTGTACACCGCCCTCGCCGCGAAGCTCGGGACGCGCCGCAACGAGTATCGGCTCGACGAGCAGAACGGGTGGCAGCCCGATGTCGAGGACATGGAGCGACAGGTGACGCCGCGCACCCGGGCGTTGGTCCTCATCAACCCCAACAACCCCACCGGCTCGGTGTACACGGTCGAGACCGTGGACCGGGTCGTCGACGTCGCACGGCGCCACGGGCTGGTGATTTTCGCGGACGAGGTCTACGACAAGTTCCTCCTCGATGGGGGCGCCCACATTCCCGTGGCCACCCGCGCCGGGAACCACCCCGTCCTCACCTTTGGTGGGCTCTCAAAGAACTACCTCGGGCCTGGACTGCGCATGGGGTGGATGACCGTCAGCGGAGCCAATGACGCGCTCGGCGACTACCTCGAGGCGTTGGGACGGCTCGTCCGAGCCCGGCTGTGCGCCAACCACCCCATCCAATACGCCATACGTCCCGCGCTGGAAGGGCCCCAGGACCACTTCGAGGAGATGCTCGTACGGCTGCGCAAGCGGCGCGACCTCATCTTCGCGCGCCTCAACGCCATCGATGGGGTGAGCTGCGTCAAGCCGCTCGGCGCCTTCTACGCCTTTCCACGGCTGCACGATTGGGCGGGAACCGACGCCGAGTTCGTGACCGAGTTGATGCGCGAGGAGGGCGTGGTTTGCGTACCGGGCTCCGCCTTTGGCCAACGCGCCGGGACCAGCCACTTCCGGATCGTGTTCCTGCCCAAGGAAGACGTGCTCGAAGAGGCGCTCGACCGAATCGAGCGTTTCCTCGCCCGGCGATCACGAACGCCGTAGGCGACAAAACGAGTGAAGTGTCTCCGCGGACGGGCGCGGCATCCGTTGCGTTACTGGGGTTCCGCCCAGTTCACCGGAATCGGCGTCTCCGGCCAGAGCGCGATGAGGCTCGAGAGTGCCTGGGCCGAGACCTCCAGGTCTCCGGCCATCGCGGCCACCGCGGCGCGCGCCAGGTAGTGGTCGATCTCCTGCGGGTCCGTCTCCGCGACCAGCGCTGCCTTCGCGGCCTCCACCTCGCCGTCGAGCGCCCGGTAGAGCAGCCGCCATGCGGCCACGGCCTTGTCGCCGGGACGTTGGCGCTCGGCCTCGTCCAGCAGCGCCCCGATCTGCTTCATCTCCGGCGCCTCGTCGATCCCGCCACCCAACTCGCGGTTGGCGATGATCCGCTCGAGGCGGGCCGGAATGGAGAGGGGGTCCGCGTCCACCAGCGCAGAAGCGGTATCCAGGGCCGCCGCGTTGCCCAGGGACGAGCGTGCCAGCCACACCGCGACGAACCAGGTGGTCAGGGACGCGGGATCGGCCAGCGATTGCACGTAGTCCAGTTGGGCGCGAACCGCGTCGGGGCGATTCAGGCCGGCGCTGGCGAAGCCCAGGGCCAGGCGTGCGTCCACGTCGTTGCGCGCGCCCCGCTGCAACCCCTGGCGAAGGGCCGCGTTGGCGCCAACCGCGTCGCCCTGGACCAGCAGGGAGAGTGCCTGGAACCGGGCCACCGCGTCGTCGAACTCCAGGTGCTCGGCGTAGATCTGCGCCACCTCGTCGTGCTGCCCCAATGCGAAGTGGGACGAGGCCAACTCGCCCCAGGCCTCATGACAGCTGGAGGACTGCTCGATGGTGAAGGTCCCTTCTTCGACCTGGCGGTCCTTCTCGACCGACTTGCGCAATTCCCGGTCCTGAGCCCACCACCGGTCCCAGAGCTCACCGGCGGTCCGCAGCGGGACGAGGGCCTGTTCGTGACTGCCCATCTCGGCCAGGCGACGCCCGTGGGTGAGGATCGGGCCGCAACGTTCCCCCGCCGCCTCGGCTGCGGCAGCATAGTGCTCGAGGGCCTCTGAACGGGACCCATGGCTCCATAGGGCCTCGCCGAGGGCGGTATGACGGGACACCGCAGCCGCGTCACCCTTGGAGCCGTCGTCCTCTTCGGCGCCCTCCTCTTTCTCCTCGCCTGCCGCCTTCTCCTCCGCGCGCGCGAAATCCTCCCGGGCGATCTCCAACAAGCGTTCCGAGGGATCCGCCGCCTGCACCTGTGCCGCCCCGGCAAGGGCGATGCGGTCCGTCGTCGGGTCGAATGCCAGGTCGAGCCCGTACAGGACGTCGTAGCCCAGCACGCCCAGCAGGTTGCCTTCCGGGGCCACCAGGTCCTGTTCGTGGTGGTACCAGACCTCGGGAAGGGCGAGGCCTCCAAGGGTGGCGGCCGTCCGCACGTACCGCTCACCTTCGCGGATCACCGCATCCTCGGGCAACTCGGCTTCCCCGCCCACCGCGGAGGACCACCGGTCGAGCGCCAGCTTCAACAGGCCCTCCTGGCCGAGGAGAGAACCCTCCACCACCAGGTCCCCGGGCCGAGGCTCGATCTTCTTTCCGTGGAAGAACCAGGGCTTCTCCGACTCCACCGTCCCCTGTATTGGCGCGCCCACCGCGCCCAGGAGTTCCTCTGCCCCGGAGGCCGGAGCGATCCGGACCATGCCCGAGGACGGGAGGATGGCGAAGGCCAGCTCGTCGAGGGTGTTCAGGTTCAGCACCAGGTCCGACCCCACCTCGACCCGGACGCCGTTCAACGTCGCGTCCCCGAGCTGCAGCTGTGGGATGACCGCGTACTTGATGTCGTACGCCTCCCCCACCTTGAGCCGCAGGTCCCCCGCGAGGGCTTCCGGGATCTCGTTCCGGCCCTCCAGGGATAGCTTGGCCAGGTGGTGGACGACCCGCCCCTCTTCGTCGCCCCGCGCGGCCGGGAAGGCCACGAACACTGCGGGCACCCAGTCTGTGTCCTCGCTGCGGTACAGCGTCAGCTCGACGGGAGCAGAGATCGCGGCCTCATCGGCACCTTCGAGGAACCACTGCGGAGACTTGGCGGTGGCCAGGGCAGGGATCGCCAGCAACACAAGGAGCAGGGAACGCATCATGGCGCCTCCAGGAACGGGCAAGATGGTCCACCAAGGCGTCCAAGTCAAGCACCAACCGACGCCGTCGAAGCCCCCCTCGATGGCACTTTGACGGCGCATCTCGTGGGCGATAGGCCCCTATTCCACCGCAAACTTGGAGTCTCGCATGGCCACCATCTACCGCGTCGAGGGGCGCGCCATCCTCGACAGCCGTGGCAACCCCACCGTCGAGGTCGAGGTCCAGTTGGAGAAGGGCCAGGTCGGCCGCGCCGCTGTCCCCTCCGGAGCCTCGACGGGAGAGCACGAGGCGGTCGAGCTACGCGACGGGGACAAGACCCGCTGGCTCGGCAAGGGCGTGAGCAAGGCGGTCGACAACGTCAACGGGCCCATCGCCGACCAGCTCATCGGTCTGGACGCACGGGACCAGGTGGCGATCGATCACCTGCTGTGTGAGCTCGACGGGACCCCGAACAAGGGGCGCCTGGGCGCCAACGCCATCCTCGGCGCGTCCTTGGCGGTGGCGAAAGCCGCGGCGCAGTTCGTCGGGCTTCCACTCTATCGCTACATCGGTGGCCCCCAGGCCCATCGCCTCCCGCTGCCGCAGATGAACATCCTCAACGGCGGGTCCCATGCGGACAACAACGTCGACATCCAGGAGTTCATGGTGCTGCCCGTCGGCGCCCCGACCTTTGCAGAGGCGCTCCGGTACGGCGCGGAGATCTACCACCAATTGAAGAGCGTCCTGAAGGATCGCCGGCTCTCCACCTCCGTGGGCGACGAAGGCGGGTTCGCGCCCAACCTCGGCTCCAACGCCGAGGCGCTGGACCTGATCCTCGTCGCCATCGAAAAGGCCGGGTACACCCCGGGCGAAGACGTGGTGCTGGCCCTGGACGTGGCCGCGTCCGAGTTCTACGCCGACAACCGCTACGACCTGGCGGGCGAAGGCCGCATCCTCTCAGCCGACGAGCTCACCGCCTGGTACGGAGAGCTGGCAGACCGGTACCCATTGGTATCCATCGAGGATGGCCTGGCCGAGGACGACTGGGAGGGGTGGGCGTCGCACACCACCGCGCTCGGCGATCGGCTGCAGTTGGTGGGCGACGACCTGTTCGTGACCAACACCGAGCGGCTGGCCCGCGGCATCGAAGAGGGGATCACCAACGCGATCCTGGTGAAGCTGAACCAGATCGGCACCCTCACCGAGACCATCGCAGCGGTGGGCATGGCCCATCGTGCCGGGTACGCCTCGGTGATATCGCACCGGTCCGGCGAGACCGAGGACGTCACCATCTCCGACCTGGCAGTGGCCTTCGACTGCGGCCAGATCAAGACGGGCGCCCCGTGCAGGACGGACCGGGTCTCGAAGTACAACCAGCTCCTCCGCATCGAGGCCGAACTTGGCCCGGCAGCCCACTTCGCGGGGCGTGAGACCCTTCGCGCCGGGTGATGGAACCGACCATCCGCGCCGTCGAGCGCCGCGACCTGAAGCGAGCGGTGGAGATGTGGGCCGCGCTGATGGAGAACGGCGAGACCCACGACCCTCGCTGGAAGTTGGCAGACGGGGCCCGCGACAGCATGCGCCGCTGGGCAGAGGAACTGTGGTTGGTGTACGAGCCGTTCCCCCATGCTTGGGTGGCGGACGTGGACGGGGGGCTGGTCGGCTGGCTGGACGGCCATCCCTCCAACCCGTCGCCCGTCCTCGACCTCCCGCTCGGGGCCACCATCGGCAACCTGTGGGTGGAGCCGGCCTGGCGCCGCCGAGGCGTGGGCAGACGGCTGGTGGAGACCTTTATCGCTCACGCCACTGCCGCCGGTTGCACGGACATCGAGGTCGGAACGCTCACACGTGACACAGGCGCGGTGGCATTCTGGCGGGACCTGGGGTTCGGGGACTGGCTCTTGGTGCTGCGCCGCGGCATCCCGCTCCCGGAGTGACAATCCCTTCCTCAAGCACATCTTCACTGTGTTAGGGGCGTCCGACTTCATCTTCGAGGTAACGATGAACCCTCTGGTCAAGCTCAACGAGGTCGGGCAATCGCCCTGGCTGGACTACATCGACCGGGACCTGCTCGAGAGCGGTACCCTGGCGCGCATGGTTGCCGAAGACGGTCTCAGGGGCGTCACCAGCAACCCGTCGATCTT
>JAFDJI010000825.1 GCA_019307545.1 Deltaproteobacteria bacterium
AGGAACCCGACCCGGAAGTAGCTGCTGGAGGTGCCGCGGACGATGTCGCCGGTGGTGCAGTTGTTCTTCCGGTACACCGGGTAGGTGCCGGAAGAGGCCCACAGGGTGCTGATGGTGGGGTCGACGACCACCGGGTAGCTCCGGATCGCGCTCACCAGCCAGTCAAGCGGGGTGACCACGGTGAGTTCCAGCACCCCGTCCCCCACGAGCGCCACCCGGTACTCCCCGTCGACGCGGGCGTTGGGGTTGTGCATCTCGTAGGTGATCGGCGGCTCGATCTCGAAGACCGGGGTGCCTTCGCGGCCCCGAAGCTCGATGGGTAGATGGGTTGTGAAGCCCACGTGTTGCTCCACCCCGTCCACCCACACCGACAGACCCTCGGAGAGGTGCAACTCGCCTGCGAATCCCAGGGCCGCGCCCAGGTCGAACACCTCGGTGGTGTCGGGGTAGGTGCCCGCGTAGCGGACCACCGAACCCTCGGCGGCCGCCGGCACGCCCAGGGCGATGGGGAGGCGGTCGACCCCGCCGTCCGGGTATTCCACCGCCCGGTGGGTGGGCAGCCATCGGGCGACGGCTTCGCCGGAGCGCAACTCCAGCCCATCGGCACCCTCCGCGGCGAACCGGGACTGCAGGGTGTTGGTCTCGTTGGCCCACCCGAAGGTCGCGTCCCCCTCCACCCGGCGGAGACGGGTGTTGATCGGCTGGAAGGTGCCGTCCGAGGCGCGATGGTTCACCGGCCCGGCGGTGAGTAGGGACACCAGGTTCCCGTCGCCGCGATCGAAGGTGAAGGCATCCGCGTCGCGCAGTTCCACCACCTCGTCAGCCCAGGTGACGCCGTACGCCTCGAAGAAGTCGTCGTCGACCGGCGAGGCGGCCTCACCCACCCCGACGCGGCGCTCCATCGCCGGGATCGCGGCCGGGACGCCCTCGTCCGACCAGTACACGCTCTCGCCGTAGGCGGTGTCGTCGCCGCACTCTGCGGTATCGCCGGTCTCCGTGGTCTCGAGTACCGCGGAGTCACCGAGACCGATGTCCACGCCGGGCTCGCATCCAGAAGACGCGAACCACAGGAACACAGCGGTAAGTAGAGAAATCCGGCGACCCATGAAGGTGGCGTCCCGATGCACCATAGAGGGCCGGCCACTCTACACGGCCCAGAGGCCGGTGACAAGAGCGAAAAGCCGCCTCCAATCGTGGGCAGAGGCGGGTTGGGGTGGCATGGGGTTCTGGAAGCGCGGCGCGCTCCTCTTTGGTTTTTCGCGAAGCCGATAGATCGTATCAGGATGGAAGCTAACTTCGTATCTTTCATGATACGATATCGCCTCTCGGCAAAAAGCTCGGAGGCGCGGGCGGAGCCAGCGGGTGTTCGCCTCACAACGACCACGCGCCCCGCTACGACATGGGCGCCTACGGGGTCTGGGTAACCAGTGGGATGTGAAGCCATCCGCTCAGGGTAGATTCACTCACCAACCGGGGAAGCGTGCATGGGGTTCTTCGTCGTGGCGCCCGAGGATCTGACCCGTATAGCCGGACGGGTCGTCGCGGCGATCCGCAGCGTGTATCCGGCGGAGCACTGGTCCGTGGCCCGCTTCGAGCACAATACCGAGTACGTGCTCGGCAGCGGTGGGGTGTTGCTCCTCGGCGATTTTCTGGCCGCCAAGCAGCTGGTCGCCCAGGCCGGAGCGCGCTTCGACCGCTTCGGGGTCCGCTGGGCCATGGAGGGAGCACGCGCCTGCGTGGTGGCCACCCCGATCAAGCCCTCCCGAAAGGTGCTGGCGGAATCGCAGACCGAGATCATCGCGCTGAAGCGCATCGGCGCGCAGGCGCTGGAGGCCTTCGACTTCGGGGACTCCAAGTGGGGCGGCGCGCAGTTCGCGGGGGCCTTCCTCGACCCGGGGCAGGTCGCCCAGGAGACGGAGATCCTCGATGACACCCCCTTCTCCCCGGACCGCCTGTTCTGGGAGCGGCAGTACACGATCGGCATCGCACGGTTCTTCCTGGACGGATTCCAGGCTTGGGGGCGCTCCGCGCCGAAGTAGGGGCTGGCCGACACCCCCCTCCACGCGCTGCGGGGCAGGTAGACTTCCGCTCCAATGCGCAACCTCTCCACCTGGCTCTTCCTCGCGTTCGCAGCCGCAGCGATCGGGTTCGCCGCGCTCGCACCGCTCTCGGCCTTCGAGTCGGTCATGCTCGACGTCGTCGGGATGGAGCCCACCGGCTCCTTCGATGAGACCGGCGGGTTCCATCCGCTTCGCGGTCCGGGTTGGCGCCCCCTGACCTGGACGGACGGCTACGAGCACAGCGGCGGGAGAGCGATCCGGGTGATGGCTGTCCTCGGCGCGCTGATCTTCTTCGTCGCGCTGTTCCGCGTCTCCCGTCTCCCGGACCAGCCGCTGTCCCGCGAGACGCCTCCGCGCCTCTGGGAGGTCCCGGCGTTCCTGCTCGTCAGCGCCGCGTTCATCGCCTTCAGCGTCTCGTTGGGCACGAGTTGGTGGGACATCGAGCACCCACTGTACTTCGGGCGGACCTTCCCACTGCTGATCGCCGCCAACCTGTTCCTCGGTGCCTGGCCCCTGCTCGCGACCCGTCTCGGAGGACTGCGGCCCCGGGTCG
>JAFDJI010000185.1 GCA_019307545.1 Deltaproteobacteria bacterium
GAGCAGGTCAAGCGCGACTCAGGACCCGTAAGGGTCAGGGTCCACCGCGAGGGCGCCCGCTGTGGCGTGTGGCTCACCAGTATGGCCGGGAGCCTTCGGGCGCAGCTCCTGGGGGAATGCGCGGCCGACTTCGGATCGGTCGCGGTCCTCCCGCTCGATGCCCTCGTCCCCGAGCCCGAAGCCAGCCACGCCTCAGCCGCCGAAACAGTCGCGGCGGTTCGGATGGAGCCGCTCGTCCGCGAATCCGAGGCACCGCGCGCGATGCAGTTGGCGAAGAGATACCAGCGCCACCGCTCCCTGGGCCTCTCCGGTGTCGGGCTGTCCCTCGCTGGGCTCGGTGGTGTGTTCATGGGATGGGGCCTGATGAACGCGGCCTTCAACTCTGGAGACGTTGGGAGGCTCGTGCCACTGATTGGCTGTCGTATGATGGTGTAGGAGCCTGCCCATGTACCGGTTGATCCTCGGGATTGGTTTGGCCTGGAGCTCGGCTGCGGGCGCGGTGACGGTGGACCACGACGACATTCGCGTCATGGTCGAGGACCTCGTGCCACGCATCGAGAGGACGACGGGACGAACCTTCGACCACAAGCTCGTGATCGAGCTCACGGACCGCGAACAACTGACCGCGCGTCGGATCAACCTGCTGTTCCACGAGTTCGCACAGGTTCCCGGACTGGACGCCAACGAGCGCATCGCGGCGGCCACGCAGATGGCCACGATCCCCCGAAACATGCTCGGCCTCTACGACCACCTGGACGATACGATCTACCTCCTCGGCGACGAAGTGGAGATGCGGTTCACCGGAGCCGAGATCCCCGCCGAGCTGCTGCCGTCATTCATGACCTGCCTGGTCGCCCACGAACTCACGCATGCCCTCCAGCACCAGGAACTGGGAATGGCCACCGGCGACACCGAGGATGCCCTTCGGCTTGCCCAGGCCACCCGGGAGGGCCACGCCGAACTGGTGATGCGAGAGGTCTGCCTCGAGCTGGGGTACGAGGCGGCGGCTGGCTGTCTGATGGGCGGCTCCGGCGCCGACGATCTCCGCGAGCGCGATCCCACTGATCCGCACGTGCTCCTCTACGGATTCGGTACCCGGTACATGGACGCCCGGTGGAAGACGGGCGGTGCCGACGGGACCTGGGCCGCGATGGCCGACCCTCCCAACACCATGGGGGCCCTCTTGGTGACATCCGGTACAAACCCCCTGGCCAACGACACCCAACGCACGGTGATCGCCATCCGTGCGCTCGCTCCCCACTCGACCGAGATCCAGCTCCAACCGGCGACCACCCTCGACGTGCTCTCCCGTGCCGGCGTGGAGGGTATGTCCGCCGTGCTGGACGTGATCACGTCCTTCACTGCACAGGCGACAGCGAACAGCGGCAACGTCATGGTTCATGTCTCGCGATACGGAGACCCGGCCCGTCCGGCCGCGCTGGTCGACGCCTTCCAATCCGGCGCCAGGCGTGCTCGCCGGGACGCGAACACCGAGGTGAGGTTCTTCGACGCCTACGGTACCGAGTGGGTCGTCTCGGCAACGGAGCACGTCGCGTTGTTGCGGTTCGGCGTTGCCCGCCGCCTCTCGGGCGTCGACCACGCCGCCGCGATGCGCACCTCCTGGAAGGTCGGACCGCGCCAGAACGCCAAAATCTACGAGTACTGGGTGGCGGCCGGCGACCAGCTGGCCATCGCGCACCTTCGCGACAATGACGTGGCAAAACGCATCGTCGCCGAGATCCTGGCGGAGGTCCTCGGCCCTCTGGAGGCCGCAGAGGAGCCGCTCCCCACACGAGGCGCAGGGGGGGAAGCGCCATCGGGGTGACCTGCCGCGGCGACTCCACCGACGCGCGGGCCAGCCCAATGCCGGCGGACGATCATCGTATTTGCGACTACACTATCTCCGTGCTCCAAAAAGCTCGGCGCAGACCCAATGAGGTGCCCGAAATGTGCCCGTGTCATGCACGTGCACGCGGTCGTCCGCGGCGCCTTGGCCACCCGCCGCATGTTGCGCAGCCTCTGGAGCCGAAGCCGGGAGGTGGCGGGGACCGCGGTCGCGATGAGCGAGCCGGGCGCCCACGCCACATCGTAGCTCAAAGGGGCCAGGAGAGGATTCCCCCCCCAATATCGAAAACGACTTCGAGAACCTCGAGGAGGTTTCCGGCCTCCACGTGAGGTCTTTCGGTATTCCAGTCCTCGTAGGCTTGGAAAGATGGGACCAGGACGTCCACCTCTGCGGGGAGGTCGTTCCAGTCCCCGCATTCCCCCACCCCGATGATCTTCCACCGCGTCGAAGAGAAGGGAAGCACTCGCAGGCCGCATGCCAGGTTGTGCCGGAGCATCTCCTCGCGAACCCGACGCGTACGGTCGGCATCGCCGTGCAGATACAGAGGGGCGATCTGCAGCCCCGGACCGTGGACAATCACGAATTCGACGGCTTTGCGCGCCTCCCGGCCCTCGGCGGCGACGAGAACCTTCGTTCCCACGCGCTCCTGGATGGCAGACAACCCGACGGCGAGCCCGGGTTCTCCCGCCACGACCCGCTTGAATGATTCCGATGCAGGGGCGCTCACACATCGGCCGACGCCCACGAGGCGCCATCGCCCTGGAGAGGCCGGGAGCACCAGAACACCGCATGGGAGGTCGTAACGCCCCATGAGGCGTAGGAGCGCACGGGGGTTGGTGCCATATCGGTCGACGGTCCACAGGTGGATTCGCAGCGTGGGATCGGCGGCCATCACCGCTTTCACGGCCCGGCGCGCATCTCGGCCGCCGGCGCCGACGACGATCCCCGTTCCCACCCCCTCCTGGATGGCAGACAGCCCCGCGGCGAGGCCCTGCTCTCCCTCCATCACGATCTCGGGCACTACAGAGGCATGGGCCAGCACTGGCAGCAAGAGCAGCACGAGGAGAAGCCAGCGCATCGTCTCTTTGCCTCCTCGGGAGCCATCCGGGCCGGAGTTCGTCCTGGACAATGCATGCTTCGTGCCAGGCCGTGCCCGCAGTAGAGCACCGCTTCCGGCCGCGCGTGATCGCTTCCCGCGCGCGCGTCGCGGCATGGAAATACGGGCCCGGACGAGGGCCACTTCGACCCAGGGTGCAGGAATGAGTGTCTACGAACGGCGACAGCCCGACGTGTTCCACCTGCTGTACCCCTTCCTCGATCACGCCGAACCCCAAGAACGACTCCCCCGAGACTCCAGCTTCCCCAGCTCCCCCTCTTTCTTTGCGAAATCCGTCCACAATCACCCCGAACGAGGCCCTTCCGCATGCTGTCGAAACGGAAGTCGTCCTGCTCATCTGCGAGAGGGAAGCCACTGCATGGCGCCATGCCCCGGGGAGTGGCCTGACAAACGTGGATCCGCACTTTGCCCCCCATGGCGCCCCCACGCGAGTGGCGACAAAAACATGCGTGCATACTCCTGGCCCTCAGGGGGTCGAGGTTTGGGCGGTATGGGATTGATCCCCGAGACCGGATCCGCACGGCGGTCCCCTTCCGCTTCCTGGGGTTCGGAGACCGACGAACGTGTGCGCCGCGGGGAGTCCACGTACATCGGCGCAATGTGAGGCCAGCGAACCACGAGCCTGGCCGCTGCACCAGCGCATTCACGACTTCCCCACATGCGTTTCGCAGGCGAACCCAGAGCCCGACCTCGCTACGATCGAGCCGCTGATGGAACGAGCCCCCGGCGCTCATGGAATCGAAGCCAGCAGCACAGGGCAGGAGGGGCGATGAGACGTTTGATCGACCTGCGACAGGTCATGGGCACGCTGGGGTGCCTGGGCCTGGTCGCGCTGTTGGGTGGGTGCACAGGGGACGACCTCGACACCGACACCGACACCGACACCGACACGGACACCGACACGGACTTCATCGGCGTTCCACCAACGAGGCTGCGCGGCGTGCATATGGTGCCCGACCTGGCCCCCCCATGCGACTTGGATGGCGACACGGCCACCCCCGACGACATCGGCGTGGCGTGCATCGACCTGTACGTGGAGTACGCGACCGTACCGCTGAACGACGAGTCTGGGCCGTTCCCCTTCGGCGCGAGCACCGGCTACCTTGCCCTGCCGCTCACCGGGACCCTCACCTTCCACGCGGTCGCCTATGGGGCCGCGAACGAAACGGCCAACCGGCTGGTCTCGGTCCAGGTGACCCTGGCGGCAGGCGACACCAAGACCTTCACCCTCTATGGGCTCAACGCGGTGGCCGTCGCCACCGACGTGTCCGACGGGGACGTCACCGCCCCCACGAGCGGCAAGGCGCGGGTGACGGTCTTCCACAGCGAGATCACCACACTGGTGGCGGCAGGCCTCGACATCTACATCGGCGCCACCAAGATCACCGACGACCTCGCCTACGGCAACCACAGCACCCCGATTGAGATCGACCCGGCCACCGACACGACCGTCGCGATCGACACCGACAACAACCCCGCCGCCATGGAGTGGGGCACCGCCCCCGTCGCCACCGCGAGCATCACCATTGCGGCCGACACGATCTACGACCTGTTCCTGGTGCTGAACCCGACCTGGGTCGACGCCAACACGGACGGCGTCGATGACAACGACCCGACGAACCCACCGCTGCTCATCCTGCAGCACACCGCCTCGAGCAACGAGCCTGACGTCATAGGCATCTTCGGCGCCTAGCAATCGTTGCTGCGCCTGCCCCCTGTATACGCCGGGCGACCATGGCGTCGTGGAAGGTTGACACGCCGGTGCCGTCGCGACCTTTCGATTGCTGCCAGCGAATGGCCATCGGCTCGAAAGCTGCTTCTTCACATGAACGAACGCAGCGTGGGCGAGGTCATGGCACAGCTCTTGCTTTCATGAGGAACGAGGCATGGGCCTCGGAAGAAGAGAGCAGCGTGGAGCCTCGCACAGCGAATCCGTGCGCGATTGCAGAGCTGTGAACCCAAGTGGAGGAGAAGATCATGAAGTCCACAACGACCCTATCGCTGGTTGCCACCCTGAGCCTGTTCACGGCCTGCGGCGAGGACGATGAGATCGCGGCCTTGGAGGAGCGCATCGCTGCGCTGGAGGACGCCGTGGCCCAGCACACGGCTGACATCGCCGGTAACAGGGGGGCCATCGCTGGGGTGGAGGCCAAGACCGCCCCACTGTTCGTACAGAACATCGATGGCGTGCCCTCGGTCGTCTTCGAAGGCGTCAACGTGCACATCGTGGACGGGTCCGGCGATACGGCGTGCGGCACCGAGTCCTTCGAGGACTGCAACGGCTCCGGCAACCTGATCGTCGGCTACAACGAGCTTCGCGCAGAGGACAACTACCGCACCGGCAGCCACAACCTGGTGGTGGGTACCGAGCACAACTTCTGGGGCCATGGAGGCCTGGTGACGGGGGCCGCCAACGAGATCTCCGGTGGGTACGCCGCAGTGCTCGGCGGCACCTCGAACTTCGCCAGGTCGTTCGGGGTGGTGGTCGGCGGGTACGACAACGAGGCATCTGGATGGTTGACAACCATCGTCGGCGCCCACGACATCTTGGCTCCAACCGAAGGTCAGTACGTGGACGGCGACACGTGCGAGGGACCGCCCTGTGTCAGTGGCTACGAGATCGTCCAAGTCGGCAACACGATCGAGATGGCGCCCGGCGACAACGGAGTCTTCGTTTCAGCGTACTGCCCCAGCGGCAAGAAGATCCTCGGCGGCGGGTACTCCTCGGGTGGGTTCTTCACCTTCATGAACAGCAGCCCGGTCGGTGACCAGGGGTGGCAGGTACTGGTGGTAAACCGGCACACGACGACGTTTTCGGCGCCGGTAACGGTGAGAGCCATCTGTGCGGTCGTCGAAGAGTGAGGCGGGCTCGTCCCGAGAACCTGGGCGGATCACGCGGGAGGATAAGTAGAACAAGCGACCTCCATCAGGTACGGGCACAGGTGTGATCGGGCGCCTTGGGTGGGTCAGCTTGGCGGGTGCACGCAGCTCCAGCACTGACATATTTCGTGCCCTTCTGGTATGATCCCGGCGACCTGCCCCCGATGGGCACGGCGGGCGTGCCGCGATGGGGGCGAGGGGGAGGGAGAATCATGTCCACGCATCGAATTGGTGTTTCGTTGTTGTGTCTGCTGGCCAGCGCGCCGGCTCTTGGAGCCACGATTCACGTCGCGCCGCCGACCCGTGACCCGGTGGCGGATCAGGCCAGCATCCTGGAGGCGGCGGCGCAGGCCCAAGAAGGGGACACGATCGAGTTCGACCGGGGCCGGTACGCGATGGATCTCGGGGCGTGGTTCTGTGACCGCGACGATCCGGATTGCGGGCAGTACACAGACGAAGCGCCCACAGCAAACCACATCGTCATCAAGGGCCACGAATGCGATCTGGACGACGACGACGACGACTGCACGGTACTCGACGGGGGCGGCTTCGTCGACCTCGGCGTCTGGCTCTTGAGCGGCGTCGAAATCCGAGAGTTCAGGTTTCGGGGGTCCGCGCGCTATGCCATTTATGCCAGCGGCGCGAAGGACTTCACTGTGACCAGCAACGACTTCCTGCTCGAAACCGGCGTCCCCGTCTTTCCTGTTTACATGGAGGGCATCACCCTGACCAAGAACCGGTTCGAAGGGCCCTTTGCTGGCTTTTGGGTCCAGGCCTCGGCGGGTCCAATCGTCATTCGTGAGAACCACGGTTCTGGCGTGCGGGACTGGCAGGCGATTCGAGTGGTGCTCTGCAGCGGCGAGGTATGGATCGAGGAGAACGTACTGGTCGACAACGTCCGCGGCATTCGGAACTGGAGCCCAGACGCCGACGTGCACATCGCGGAGAACGAGATCCGCGACAGCTGGCTCGTCGGGATCCGGCTCGACGAGTCGCCGACAACCATGAAGGAGAACATCGTCACGGGTACCGACGGCCCGGGCCTGTGTGTCAATGGCGGCACGTTCACCCTCGACGAGGATGAGTTCTCGGACAATGCCGGCGGGGACGTGGTGGTGGCCGACCCCGAGGACGGGTGCCCCTAATC
>JAFDJI010000186.1 GCA_019307545.1 Deltaproteobacteria bacterium
TGGCCCCCACGCACCTCTTTCCCGGGAACGACACCTACGAAGTCTCTCTCTTCGTGATCGACGCCAGCGGCATGGCCGAGAACTACCGGGAAAGCCTCACGCTCTCGGCCTGCCTGCGGGCCACCGCGAGGAACATCTCGGTGAGCGGCAACCTCGTCAGCGCAAGCGCCGTGGTCGAGAACGTCTCGGACTATGACGACGCCGTCCCCTCCTTCGAGATGGACCTCCTCGACGCCGACGGGTTGGTGCGCTTCGCCGACCTGGATGCCGGCCAGCACCTCATCAACATGGGGGAAACCGCGACGGTGACCTCGGAGCAGGTGGACTGCGCGAGCCGATGCGCGGAGGTGGTCGGCCTGGAGCTTCGGGTGGTGTGGAACGGCTGGAAGCCGCCGGAGTAGTTGCTGGTGCAGTAGCTGCCGGCATGGAAGGCCATCCCCCGACCTGCTGCCTTCACGAGTGCAGTAGCTGCCGGCATGGAAGGCCATCCCCCGACCTGCTGCCTTCACGAGTGCAGTAGCCGCCTGGATGGCAACGCCATCGGTTGTTGCTATCAACCGTTTGATTTGATATCCGAGAAGCCCCTTCCTCTTCGCACGGAGAAACGCAATTGTCCCCTACAGAATCTCCCATCCCCAATCAAACGGCGGCAAACACGTCCCCTCACCTCCTCCCCATCCTCCGGCTGACCGGCGCGCTGGCGCTGCTCCTCGGTGGCTGCTCCGACTACGAGTTGCTCCAACCGCCACCCGAGGTGTGCACCGGGATGGATGGCGAGGAATGGGTGCTCTCCGCAGAGATCTGCGACGGGATCGACAACGACTGCGACGGCGAGGTGGACGAGGGTTTCGACTCCGACGCCGATGGGATCGCCGACTGCTTCGACGCCGAGGACTGCGACGGCCTCGACAACGATGGGGACGGCCTGATCGACGAGGACTTCGACTCCGACGGCGATGGGATCGGGGAGTGCGAGGAATGCAACGGTGAGGACGACGACGGGGACGGCCTGATCGACGAGGACTTCGACCTCGACGGCGACGGGGTGGCCCGGTGCTGTGACCCCGGGGAGTACGTCCTGTACTACCCGGAGCTGACGGTCCCGCCGTACACCCTGGTCCACGGGCGCCGCAGCAACGGGGACGGCACCTTCGAGCCCGCCGCGCAGATGGAGGCGATCGACGGCGGCGGTGAGGACCTGCGGGTCATCGCCTACGCCCACGTCGACGAGTCCGGCGGTGACGCCAACCTGGACATCTTCTGGTACCGGGTATCGGACCGGGTCACCTTCACCACCACCTGCCTTGACGGCGAGTGGCAGACCCTGGAACAGGGCGTCCTCGACCGCGGCGCGTACGGGTGGGGCGACTTCGATCGGGATGGCTGCCTCGACTACGTCAGCTACGACTACCGGGCCGGGTACTTTGGCAACCACGGCGACTCCGGCCTCGGCTACACCACCCTCGGCCACTGCGACGGCACCTTCACCTCGCTGCCCGATCCCACCTTCGACGTGCTGTTCCTCGCCGGCCAATGGGTTGGTGGCATGCCCTACAACCTCGCCGATTGGAACGGCGACGGGAACCTGGACCTGTTCTTCTGGGCCGTGTCCAGCGGCGGCAGTTCCCCCTCGGCCCTGTGGGTCCTCCCGGGCGACGGGCTGGGCGGCTTCGCGGAGGAGCTGTCGCTCGGACAGCTCGATCAGGCCGGCAACAGCGGCGCCATGGGCGACATCGACGGCGATGGCTGCCCCGACTGGGTCAACGGCGCCAACGACGACGGCAACCCGGCTTCGGTGTGGGGGGTCCTGGGCGATTGCGTCGGTGGAGTGAAGGAGACCCGGCTGCTGGTGGAGCAGTCCAGCTATGCGTCCGCCCAGGGCGAGGCCACCTACGGAGACGGCCAGAGCCGCCTGTGGGACTTCGACGCCGACGGCGACCTCGACCTGCTCACCAGCTTCAACCGCACCCAGCAGGGTGACGCCACCATCCTGTACTGGGAGAACGACGGCACCGGGGTGTTCACCGACGGCACCTCCACCGACCCCGCGGAGGTGATCGTGCCCATGTGGGACATCACCAGCACCGCGTTCCGGGTGCCGCTCCTGGAATAGCCCGCAGGGCTACGGCGTCGCGGGGGCCAGGTACCACACCTCGGCGGTCAGCAGATCCCAGCGCGTCTGGTTCCAGTACTCGTAGTAGTCGTAGGTGTTGGCGCTGCCGTCGAGGAGCACGGTGGTCCCGGCCGGGGTGGTGAACTCCACGATCGCGCCGTATCCAGGCAAGTCTGTGGGGTTGGCCCACATGTTCGCCCCCATCTCCGCGAGCACCGTCCAGTCCGCGGGTTTGTCATCGCCCGTGCTGGAGTACACGTGTTCGTCGTTCTCGCCGGAGTCCGACTCGAGCACGATCACCCCGGTGGTGTCGATATCCGCGAAGATGGGGTGGGCCTGGCCCGCTGTGGTGGCGACGATCTCCATCGGCGCGTAGCCATCGCTGTAGTCGTTGAGGATCCCGTACCGCCCGTCATCCTCGAAGGCGGCGCCGAGCGGCTCCCCGTTGTCCCAGGTCCCGATGCCGAGCACCCCAACCCCCTGTGCGTCCACCGCGTCGAAGAGCGTGAGGATCTGCGCGTCCGAACCGATGGAGTCCCCGAAGACCACCGCGTGGAACGCCGGCAGCCCCGTATTGAAGGCCGACAGTACGCTCGTCAGGTCGTCGATGTTTGCGCCGAGGTCCTCGGTGATGCGCACGTCGCCGTAGCCGGTCAGCTCGTCGGACCAGGCCACGGTGCTCCCCTGGTGGGTGACCCAGTCCTTGTTGGCGTCGTAGTCCGTGACCCGGTGGGTGGTCTCGGTGGAGATCTGGTACAGGTACAGGTCGGGGTGCCCGTCGGCGTCGTCGAGGTAGGCGACCCAGTCCCCGTCGATCTTGGGCCGTGCGAGGAAATAGGTCGTGGGGCTGATGACCGTCTCGGTTGTGGTTGCCAGATCGTAGAGGTGTACCCCGATCTCCTCGGTGAGGGACTCCTTCCACACCACCTTTCCGCCGTCGAGGTCGTAGGTGTGCTGCACGCCGGCGCGCACCGCGAAGGGAAGCGTCGCACCGTCGGAGATTCGATAGGCCTCGATGTCCGTGCTGGGATTCTTGGTCTCGTAGATGACGTAGTCCCCGTCGATGATCGGGTTCTTGTCGTTGCCGTTCGACGAGACAGTGAATGGGGTCGTGTTGGAGATCTGGTACCCGTCGATCACGGTCCCGGAAGTGGCGTCCACCCACACCACGTAGTCCCCGTCGATATCGGCACTGTGCTGACTTCCCTCCGCGATGGTGATCGGGAACTCGGTCTGGGTGGACAGCTTGTAGCCGAAGATGTCCGAGTTGCCGTTCCGGCTGTCGTTGTAGACCACGTAGTCCCCGGAGATCTCGGGGTTCTGGCCACTCTCCGAGGTGGAGATACGGAACTCGGTCTGGGTCGAGATCTGGTAGCCGTAGACGTCGAGCGCCGCCCCGCGCGAATCCTCCCAGACCACATAATCGCCATCGATGCGTGGCTCGTCCTGCGTAGAGGGAAGAGAGGTCAGGTTGACGGTGACCCCGGTGGACAGTCGGTACAGGTAGATGTCGTAGAGCGATTCCCAGACCAGGTAGTCGCCGGAGAATCCGAGCTCCATTGCCCGATGTGCCGGGTAGTAGAGGGCCTCCAGGCCCGCGGCTGCCAGGCCGTCCGCGATGGCGGGGGAACCCGAATCGCCGAGCACCGCGACCCGCGGCACGGTCGCAGTGATGACGAGGGAGTCGGCCGCGCTGTCCTCGGTGCCGTCGTGGACCACCAGGGACACGCCGTAGTCGCCGGGAAGGTCCGGGGTGAGCGTCGGGGTGGCGGTCGTCGCCCCCGAGAGCGTCGCGGTGCTCCCTCCGGGCTGGCTGTCGAGGGACCACGCGTAGGTGAGCGTGTCCCCATCGGCGTCGCTGGAGTCGGCTCCGTCGAGGGTTACGTCGCCCCCCAGCCAAAGGGTGTGGTCGAACCCCGCGCTCGCCACCGGTGCCGCGTTGATGGAGATGGTCACCGTCGCCGGGTCGCTGGCGAGGTCCCCATCACTGACCACCAGGCTCACCACGTACTCACCGGGCAGGTCTGGCGTGAACCCCCCGGTCGAGGTGTCCGCCCCGGTCAGCGTGGCGGCGCTCCCTCCCGGTGCGGTGTCGATGGTCCAGGAAAACGTCAGGGTGTCTCCGTCGGAATCGGTCGAAGCCGTGCCGTCCAGCACCACCGCGACCCCCACCCGTCCCGCCTGGTCCGCGCCCGCATCGGCCACCGGCGCGCGGTTCACCGCGGTGTCTTCTTCTTCACCCTTGCAGCCGAGTAGGACCGTACCCAGCACCAGCACACCAATGAACCTCGAAATCGTCGACACCAGCACCTCCAACGCGAGTCGGGAGCGTATCCCGATGGACGTGACGCCCCACCCAGCTTGTCTGCTCCTTGAACTGACCGGTGACCCCGATGTCGGGGGCCGGTGGCGCCGGGGATTCGGCCAGGGAAGCCGCTCAGCAGCGGAAGATCGCCATTGCGCGATGGCACGAGACCCTGAAGACGCTGAGGAAGGAGTTCGGCCACCTGGCGCCCTGACGCACCCTCGGATGCTCACTTCTTCGTCATGACGAACACGCCGTCCCAGTCCTCGGGGGGCGGCTGGGCGACGTAGGCCTCACAACGCCTCAGCAGCACCTGCGACGGACCGTCTCCTCCCAGCGCCGCGTCGACCTCCCGAAACCCCTCCGCCGCCTCCGCAAACCGCCCTTCCCGATAGGCCCGTAGCGATTCCGTGTACCGGTCGATGGCGGCGCGGGTGGCCTCGTCGACCGCGTCGGGCTCCCCGATCAGCTCGTACACCACCATCCGCTTCCGCTTGCCCTTCATGCGCACCCAGTCCACCAAGCGGATCACCATCTCCGCTTCGACCAACTCCGCCGTGCGCTCGCCCAGGAGCATTCGGGTCCCGTAGGTCTTGTTGAGCACCTCGAGCCGGGACGCGGTGTTCACGGCGTCGCCGAGGATCCCGTAGTTGAAGCGTTCGCTGGCCCCGATGTTGCCGACCATGACCTCGCCGGTGTTGATCCCGAACCGCGTTGCCAGCCCCGGCTTCCCGGTCTTCTTGGCCTTCTCCAGCAGCCGGTCGACGTGGTCCCGCATCGCCAGCCCCCCGCGGCAGGCCCGCAGCGCGTGGTCCTCGAGCACCTCTGGCGCACCCCAAAACGCCATGATCCCATCGCCCAGGTACTGGCACACCGTGCCGTCCGCACCGTGGATCGCCTCGTTCATCCCGTCCAGGTACTCACCGAGGATCGCGAGCACCTCGTCGGCCGGGGTGGACTCCACGATGGTGGTGAATCCCCAGATGTCGGAGAACAGCACCGTCATCTCGCGACGCTCGGCCCCGAGCACCGCCTCCTTTCCGGAGCGGAGCAGGTGGCGCACCAACTGCCGCGGCACGTACCGCCCGAAGGCCCGCAGTCCCTGCTTCATGCTGTCCGCCGCATCGCCCATGTCGTTGAGCTCGCGGATCGCCGAGGGGGTGTCGCCGAACTTGCGTGGGGTCAGCTCGAACAGCGCGAGGCGCCGCATCTCCTCCTGAAGCTCGCCCACCGAGCGGGTCAGGACCCGCGACATCAGCAACCCGAGCAGCAGCGCGATGGTGGCCAGGCCCAGGGCGATGATCACCGAGTTCCGCGCTTCGGCACGCGCCTCGCCGAAGAAGTCGTCGCTGGGGACGACGGTGAGCACCAGCCAGGAGATCCCGGTCTCCTCGGAAAAGGGTTCTGCCATCGCCAGGTATTCGTCGAAGGCAAAGGGCTCCCACCGTTCGGCCTCGGGCAAACCCTGCAGCGCCTCCCAGGCACCGGACAACATCGGATCGGGATGCTGCGCAGATGTGAGGAACTGGTTCTCGGCGTCGACCAGGTCGCCGATGTCGCCAGAGGGGTGGGCCACGACCGTCCCGATGGCCGAGTCGACGATGTACACCCGACCGGTGCGGCCGACCTTCAGGGTGCCGAGGTAGTCCGACATCGGCAGGGTCTCGAACTCGGCGCTGAACACCCCCAGGACCTGCCCATCCACGGTGCGTGCGGCCATGGAATAGCTCACCCCGGCTTGGCGACGGGACGTCATGAGATAGGGGTCGACCCACCGGCCCTGTCCAGCCGGCGCCTCGGTCGCGGCCACGTACCAGGGGCGGATGCGCGGGTCGTAGAACCGCTCACCCTCATGTTCTGTGACCACGCGCCAGACGCCGTCCGCGCCGCGCTCCTCGTCGCGGTACCGGGTGACTCCCTCGCTCACCTGCTCGCGATGGGTCCGATGGATCCGGATCTCCCCCTCCACCGGCCATCGGTAGACGGCCAGGTACGTCCCCGCCTCCGACCCCATCGACGCCCAGGTGATGTTGGGGTTCGCATCGAGGCTTGCCTCGAGGTAGTCGAGCAGCTCCTCGGGTCGGTCGAGCCCGAGCTCTCCGTTGGTGAGCAGCACCGTCGACACCCGGGTGAACGGCACCGCGGCGTCGATGTACCGCATCGTCTCACTCGTGGTGCGTTCGGCGAGACCCTCGGCCAGGTCCCGCCACAGGCCGTCGACCGTGTTCCGGGTGGAGAAGTAGGCCGACCACCCCACGGATCCGGCGGCCAACACGATCAGCGCCACCAGCACGGCCGTGACCAGATTAGCGAGCGGTACGCCCCGCCGGAACACTCTGCCCTCCCTTGCCCCCGCACCATACGCCATTCGTTCTCACCAAGTGCTCGGACCACCATTCCAATCCCCGTCGGTCAGAGCGGGCTGCCTATCTTCAGGCTGTGTGGATCGCGGATTCGGGTGGAGCGGGTGGTGGTCTGGATCCGTGCATGTCCGAGCAGGCCCTGGATGTAGCGGAGGTCGGTCCCGCCCTCGAGCAGGTGGGTCGCGAAGGCGTGTCGCAGGCTGTGCGGG
>JAFDJI010000826.1 GCA_019307545.1 Deltaproteobacteria bacterium
GTCTTCGACGGTCGCGTGCGTCGTCGCTTCCTTCTCCTTCTCACCGGCGGCGATGGCGTCCGCGAAGGCCTGGTTCGCGGCGAGGCACTGGGTGCCGTACTCGATCGCGACGCCCCAGCGCTCGATCTGCTCCTCTTTCACCGTGGTATGGGAATCGCCGTAGAAGTACCACCCGCGGGTGAGGCGCTGAAGCGCGTGACGGTTGCCGGGGTTCGCGTCGAGCACATCCTTGTACCGATCGAGTGCGACCTTCAGCTTCGCAGGATCCACCCGTTCTTCCCACAACGCATCCGCTTCCTTGAGCAGCTTTTCCGCCGCGGTGTCGGCAGCAGTGGCTTCCACGGTGGTGTAGGTCCCCGGGTGCTTGCCGCCGCAGCCCGCAAGCAGCGCAACCAGCGCGAGGTGGTGGTACTTCATGACGCCTCCTTGGGGGGAAAATCCGGTTTCCATTGGTCCGATCTTTCGGAGACGCGCCTCTTACGAGCTTGGAGTCCCCTTGTCAACGCATCTGTACGCCGCGTTGTTCCCGGAGTTGGCCGCATTGCGGCGGCTCCCGGTGCGGAATAGGGGAGGCCGCCCGAGGTGCGCGGTGCTTCAAGACGACATCCCTCTGGCCTTCACTTTCGACGATCTGCTTCTGGTGCCCCAAGCGAGCGCGGTCCTTCCACGGGACGTGGACGTCTCCACGCGACTCACCTCCAAGCTTCGGCTGAACGTGCCCCTGCTGTCGGCGGCCATGGACACGGTCACCGAAGCCCAGACAGCCATCGCGATGGCCCAGCAGGGTGGTTTCGGGATCATCCACAAGAACCAGTCGATCGAGCGGCAGGCTGGCCAGGTTCGGCAGGTGAAGCGCGCGGTCACCGGGGTGATCCGGGACCCGATCACGGTGACGCCCGGTGTGACCCTCAGCCACGCCCGCCGCATCATGCGGCAGAACAACATCTCCGGGGTGCCAGTGACCTTGAGGGGGCGTGCGGTGGGCATCCTCACCAACCGCGATCTGCGCTTCGAGCGACGCCTCGACCGTCCAGTCAGCCAGGTGATGAGCACCGACCCGGTGAAGGTGCCCCCCGGCACCGGGTTGGAGCGGGCCAAGGAGCTGATGCAGTTGCACAAGATCGAGAAGCTCTTGGTGGTAGACGAGGCGGGCATCCTCTGCGGCTTGATCACCATCAAGGACATCGAGAGCCTGTCCCGTCACCCACAGTCGGTCCGGGATGAGAACGGGCAACTCATCTGTGGCGCAGCCCTGGGGGTTGGAGGGGACCGCCCGGAACGCGCCGCGGCCCTGGTGGAGGCCGGGGTGGACCTACTCGTCATCGACACCGCCCATGGGCACTCGCGCGGGGTGCTCGAGGCGGCTGCGGAGGTGAAGGCGGCGTATCCGGACGTGGAACTGGTGGTCGGCAACGTCGCCACCGCCGAAGCTACTCAGGCCTGTATCGACGCTGGGGCAGATGCGGTGAAGGTGGGCATCGGACCGGGTTCGATCTGTACCACCCGCGTGATCGCCGGGGTGGGGGTGCCTCAGCTCACCGCCGTTCGGGCATGCTCCGAGGTCGCCCACGCGCTGGGGGTGACCATCATCGCGGACGGCGGCATCAAGAACTCGGGCGATATCGCGAAGGCGATTGCGGTCGGTGCCGACGTGGTGATGATCGGGTCCATGTTCGCCGGCACCGACGAGTCGCCGGGGGCGACCGTGCTCTACCAGGGCCGTCGCTACAAGGCGTACCGGGGCATGGGCTCTATCGAGGCGATGCGCGCCGGGTCCTCGGACCGCTACTTCCAGGAGGATGTGGCGAGCGACCCGGAGGCCGAGCCGGGCAAGCTCGTGCCCGAGGGCATCGTGGGACGGGTGCCCTACAAGGGGCCGATCGAGGACGTGGTGTACCAGTTGGTCGGCGGTGTGCGCGCGGCCATGGGCTACTGCGGCTGTCCCACGATCGAGGCGCTGCAGACCGACGCCCGCTTCGTGCGCATCACCCCTGCCGGGCTGCGCGAGAGCCATGTGCATGACGTAATCATCACCCAAGAGGCGCCGAACTACCGGGTGAATTAGCAGACCCGGCAGAACCGGGCATCCACCGAAACGGCGGTGGTGGCGCCGGGCTTCTCGGCGGAGGCTCTCCTCCCGCCTCGCCGCCTACGGCGTTCCCCTCGCACCGCGCTCCGCGCGACGCGGGGGGCCCTGGCCTCGAAGCGGCGCGTACGGGTGGAGTGCCTCCACCGGCGCCCGGCTTCGCACCGCCCTGGATGGGTGACAGTCCCTGGGGCGTCGGTCACCCGGTCGACCGGGCCTCATCTTGACGGGATAGATGGGGAGCATTGGGGGTGGCCCATGCTTGCCTTGGTGATTTTGTTGCTCGGGAGC
>JAFDJI010000827.1 GCA_019307545.1 Deltaproteobacteria bacterium
ATCCGGCGAAGAGAGAAGATCATCCGAGCGTCCTCCGGAAGCGGGAGGAGGACACCGCGATGAGCACGAACGCGAAGATCACCATGGCCAGCAGCTCGGGCCACAGCACCTCGATGCCCACACCCTTCAGGAACAGGCCCCGGGTGATGACCACGTAGTACCGGGCCGGGACCGCGTACGAGATGGCCTGGAGCCAACCGGGCATGTTCTCGAGCGGAAAGATGAAGCCCGAGAGGATGAGCGACGGAAGCATGGTGGCGATGAACGCCACCATCATCGCGAGCTGCTGGCTCTTCAGCGTCGCGGAGAGCATCAGGCCCAGCGCCATGGAGCCCAGCAGGAACAGCAGGGTGGCCCCCGCCAGGAGCAGGAGCGAGCCCCGGATGGGCACCTGGAACAGGAGCCGGGAGGCCACGGTCACCGACAGGACCTGCAGGCAACCCACCCCCACGTACGGGATCAGCTTGCCGAGCATCAGGGCCGGCCCGCTCACCGGCGAGACCAGGATCTGCTCGATGGTGTTCTGCTCGTACTCCCGGGCCACGCATTGGCTGGTGACCAGGGCCGCCAACAGCATGACGATGATCGCGATCAGACCCGGGATGATGAACCAGGTCCCGTTGAGGGTCTCGTTGAAGAACACCCGGGGTTTCGCGTGAAGCCCCGGCAGCTCGCCGGGCCGTCCGAGCTGTCGGAGGGTGGCCTCCAGCTCCCGGGTGACCTGGTAGCGCAGGCTGCCCCCCACCTGCCCCAGGGCCAGGCCGGCGAAGGTGGCGTCGGTGCCGTCCACCAGGACCTGCACCGGCACGGTCTTTCCGGCCTTCAGGTCTTCCCCGTAGGCGGGGGGGATGACGATGCCAAGGCGCACCCGCCCGGCATCCAACAGGTGGTCCATCTCTCGGGTGCTGGCGGGTCGGGCAGCCACCGAGATGGCCTCGTCCGCAGTGAGCAGCTCCACCAGCTCCCGGGAGGCCACCGAGTGGTCCAGGTCGAGCACCGCCACCCCGACGTCGCGCACATCGAGGACGATGGCGTAGCCGAAGAGCACCAGCATCAGCATCGGCAGCGCGAGCGCCGCCCCCAGGGAGCGCGGGTCCCGCACGATGTGGAGGAACTCCTTGTGCATGATGGGCCACAGCCCGCTCATCGCCGCGCCTCCTCTTCCACCCGGCAGGCCTCGAGGAACACGTCCTCCAACGACGGCCGGATGCGGTGGACCGGGACGCCCAGCTCTTCGGACAGGGGCTCGGCATCGGCAGGATTGCGGAGGCGCACGTGCCACTGGGAGCCCATGGGGGTGATGTCGCGGACCCGGGGCGAGGTCCGCAGCACGGCTGGATCGGGTACCCGGGCCCGGACCAGGTCGCCGTTGTCCGCCGCGTCGCGCAGCTCTCGGGGCGAGCCGAGCCCCACGGTGCGCCCATCCTGCATGAAGAGGACGGTGTGGCAGTTCTCGGCCTCATCGAGGTGGTGGGTGGTCACGAAGACCGTCGTGCCCTCGTCGGAGAGCTTGTGGATGAGGCGCCAGAAGGTGCGCCGCTGGAGGGGATCGACCCCGGCGGTGGGCTCGTCCAGGAACAGCACCTTCGGCTCGTGTACCAGGGCGCACGCCAGGGCGAGGCGCTGCTTGATGCCCACCGGGAGCGTCCTGGTGAGGCGGCCCTCGCTCCCCCGCAGGCCGGTGGTGTCGAGCACGAAGTCCCGGCGCGCGGACATCTTCTTTCTCGGCACCAGGTACACGTCCGAGAAGAAGCGGATGTTCTCGTCGACGGTGAGGTCGCCGTACAGGGCGAACTTCTGGGCCATGTACCCGATGCGCGCCTTGACCCCCTCCGGGTTCCGGATCACGTCCACCCCATCCACCGAAGCCTTCCCGCTGGTGGCCCGCAGCAGTCCGCACAGCATCCGGATGGTGGTCGTCTTTCCCGCGCCGTTGGCCCCGAGGAAGCCGAAGATGGCGCCGTAGGGCACGTCCAGCTCCATCCCGTCCACCGCGGTGAAGGCACCGAAGCGCTTCACCAGTCCCCGGCTGATCACGGCGAGGTCGGCGCTCATGGTGTCGCCCCGGTGACGAGCTTGACGTAGGCGTCCTCCATGGAGGGCTCCACCCGCCGGACCCGCGCGGCGTGTCCGGACTGCTCCAGGATGGTGGAGAGGTTGCCGGGTTCCACGTCCAGGACCACGTGCAGCCGGTCCCCGAAGAGCTGCACCGCCTCGGCCGGGAGGTGGGCGGACAGCGCCTCGGAGGCGGCAAAGGGGTGGCCCACGTCCACTTCCCACACCGGGGTGGTCACCCGCGCCCGCAGCGCGTCGGGGGTCGCAAACGCCAGAAATTGGCCATCGGCCATCAACGCCACCTGGTCACAGCGCTCA
>JAFDJI010000828.1 GCA_019307545.1 Deltaproteobacteria bacterium
ACCGCGGGACGCCCTCAGCCCAGCTGGAGGCCCTCGCGCACCCGGGTCATCACATCTGGTGCTCGCAGCCACTCGGCCCCGAAATCCTAATATTCTGTGTTGATATTTCAGCGATGATCGCGCGCCGCGCGACTGTCGAGGTCGAGACCCTTCTCCGCCACTTTCCTGCCGTTGGGCTCCTCGGCGCGCGCCAGGTGGGGAAGACGACCCTTGCCTGACGCCATGCAAGTAGTGGCGGCCCTATGACTCGAAACGCGTCAGCGGAGTAGCTGTTCGCTGCACGCAGGCATCCTGAAGCCCGGAGTTTCAGCACCCTTGCTAGCGTCTGCTCATCGCATCGTCCAAACCAGAGCTGCTCGACCTGCTCCGGCAGACTCTCCTACCAAGGGCGGAGATCCTCGAAGCCTACCTGTTCGGCTCGACCGCCCGGGGCGAAGCCGGCCCGCTCAGCGACATCGATGTGGCCGTGCGGTTGGTGCACGACCATCCGACCCACCTCGGTTTTGGCTACGCCGCCGAGCTCTCCGCCGACCTGATGGCCGCTCTGGGCAGCAACCGCGTCGATGTCGTGGTGCTGAACGACGCGCCTCCGCTGCTCTACCATCGTGTGCTGCGAGACGGGATACGGCTGGCGAGCAGAGACCTCGCCAGCACCACGACCCGGGAAGGGCAGGCCCTGTCGCGGTACTGCGATTTCCAGCTTCAACAGAGGAAGGTGGACGCAGCGGCCTCAACGCGCATGGCACGCGGAGACTTTGGCCGATGACCAGCGGAAGGGCAGATCCAGCGGTGCTCCGGCGCCACCTGCTGGCGCTCGACAGGGCCCTCACGAACCTGGAACACCACACGGGCCACTCCCAAGACGACCTCGAGCAGGACCTGGATCTGCAGTGGACGGTACTCCACGGGCTTCAGCTCTGCACCCATTGCGCGCTGGACATCGCGACCCACATCGCCGCCAGCGGGGGTCATGATGTCGCCGATTACGCCAGCGCTATCGACGTGCTGGCCGTCATGGGCGTGCTGCCACCGCCCTTCGCCAAGTCCTTCAGAGCGATCGCCGGTTTCCAGAACATCCTGGTCCTTGGCTACTTGGAGCTCGATCTGGAGCGAGTGCAGGCGGTGCTGCAACACCAGCTTGAGGACTTTCGCTCCTTCGCCGCGCACGTGGAGGCGTTCCACCACGAGGGGTGAGGACCGCCCTCCCCCACCCGGGGAGCTTCGGAGTGAACGTGCGCGTCGGCCTGCACCTCCCGCGTCGGGCTGGTCACGCAGCCCGCAGGTTATCCTCCTCTGCCTCAGAGGTTCCCATTTCGCACGAGAAAACCAGCACATCAGGTGATGATGGCGGGCTCGATCCCTACCGAGAGCTATTCACCGACCCAACCCGACGGTCGGGATTCCTTCGAGAAAGCCAACGAAATGATCGCGTTGGCCTTCGAGCGCGGGAGCCACCGGTTCGAGTGGAACCACCAACGCTCGGGCGGCGAAGTGTTTCCGGTCGAGGTCCTCGATCTCAACCGAGTCGTCGCCGGAGTCTAAGACCTGCTTCGCCGACTGGTCGGCGAGCACATCCGCCTGCTCCTGGTGCCAGCGCAGCGTCCGCTCCGGATCAAGGCGGACCATGGGCAGATTGAGCAGGTAGTACTCAACCTGGCAACCAATGCACGGGACGCAATGTCGCGCGGGGGCACGCTGTCGATCGAGCTGTACCGACGGGACCTCCCCAGCGGCGGAGTGGTCGGGCTCGAGGCTGGTTCGTATGCCGTGGTCACCACGACCGACACGGGGACTGGGATGGATGCCGAGACCACCGAGCGCGCCTTCGATCCGTTCTTCACCAGAAAGGAACTGGGACGCGGTCCCGGCCTGGGCTTGGCGACGGTCTATGCTTCGCAAGTGACGCTAACAATGGCGTTCAAACCATGCACTTCCCCAAGTACGCGTCGTCCGACCAAGCAGGCGGGTGTATCGCGTACCGCTTCGACGCGGCTGCCTGGACGACGGCATTCCAGGGTAACGAAGAGGGCATCCTGATCCAGGACGGGGCCGTCTACAAGGGCTTCGTCGCCGACTCTCAGCTGATCGTCTCCGGTGACGGCACCGTTGGACCCGCCGGGGTGTACGGCCCCGGGGGTTACCGCGTCGGGCGACGGCGGACTTGACGGACACCGGCAACCGCACTACGATAGTGTACACGAACTTGGTGTGGAGAGCCGGTGGCCCGGAACATCACCCTCAGTGCCGACGAGGTCCTCATCGAAAGGGCCCGTGCCCGAGCACGCCAGCAGCAGACATCGCTGAACGCCGTCTTCCGGCGGTGGTTGGAGTCCTACGCCGCCGAGCAGGGCGCCCGGGAGAGCTACGAAAC